>JAOTWC010000005.1 GCA_029863105.1 Gemmatimonadota bacterium
GCCGGGGCGGGGAGGTCACTCCGGTTGTGGCGCGTGTACCACGCTTTCCGGGACGTTAGGGTACGTCCACCACACCTGACCCGCCTCCGGCACGAACTAGAACCAGTATTCGTCGTACATCACGTAGGGAGACCGCTGCATGCCGAGGGACTCGTACGTCGATTGCGCCGCCTCGTTATCCCGCTCCACGTACAGGCGGAGGCCGGCGACTCGCGACCCCCGGGCGAGGTCGCACACGTGCTCGTGCAACCGGCGATACGTTCCCCGACGCCGGTGGCTCCGTGCGACGTAAACGCTCTGGATCCACCAGATTTCGGCGTTCCGCCAATCGCTCCACTCCACCGTGACGGCGAGCTGGCCCACGATCTCGCCGCCGTCTTCCGCGACGAAGTACCGGCCCGTGGACGCATCGGAGAGCATCCGTGTCACCCCCTGCGTGAGGGTGGCGCGATCGAGCGTACGCCCCTCGGTCTCGAGCGCCAGGGCCTGGTTGAACAGCACGATTCTGTCCCTGTCCGCCTGCTCCGCCTGGCGAATCGTCGTGCTCATATGCGTCTCCGCGGCTGGGATGGTCTGCCGGGCTGGATACTACACCGTATGGCGGGATGCCGCACGAAGGGGCGTCTCGCGGCGGCAGAGCCGATGAACGGCCCGGAAGTCCGCCACGCATGTAAGGGCACGCACCTTGCCAAAATGACTTGTCATGATCAACGCGATTTCCGTCACGAAGCGCTTCTGGCGCCCGCCCGACGCCACGCTGATGGCGCCGGCCGCCGAAGGCGAACTGATCATTTCCCGGATTCGCTCGATTCTGGCCATTCTCGGCCTCGGTATCGCGCTGGTCGCCGCGCTCCGGCATCCCAATTCGGCGGACCTGCGGATCTATCAGGCCATGCTGACCCTGTTCGTCGCGATGAGTCTCGTCCTGCACCTGCTGGTCCGCCGCGTCGCGTACAGCTGGTGGGTGGGCTTCGTGGCCAGCATTGCCGACGTGTCAGTAATCAGCCTGGCGCTCGCCGTGTTTCTGATGCTCGGTTCTCACCAGATGGCCGTGCACAACGAGATCCTGTTTCCCGCGTACTTCTACGCTCTGTCCGTGACCACGGTGCGGCTCGACCACCGGGCTTGCTTCATCGCCGGTGCCTGCGCCTCCCTGCAGTACATCGGGCTCGTCGCACTGGCGGGAAGCGTATTTCAGCTGGGGCCCGAGGATCTTCAGGTCGAGGCCCAGGCCGTGCGCGTCGCCCTGCTGATCGGCATGTCGGGGCTGGGCGTACTGGTGAACCTGCGCATGCAGCGGCCCCACGTCCTGTCTGCCAATGACCCCCTGACGGGCCTTCTGAATCGGCGCGCGTTCATGGAACGCTGGGAGAGCGAGCAGGCTCGCGCGCGGCGGTACGGCCGGCCGATTTCGATCGCCGTGATCGACGTGGACTACTTCAAGCAGTTCAACGATCGATACGGGCATGCCGGCGGCGACTCGGCTCTCGTGGCCGTCGCGGCGGCCCTGCGCGGCCGCGTGCGAGAGACCGACTTCGTGGGCAGGCTGGGCGGAGAGGAGTTCGTGGTCGCGTTTCCGGAAACCGGCTCTTCCGCGTCCCTGGTTGCGGCCGAGGGCGTCCGCCAGGCAATCGAGAATTCGCCGCTCGTCATTGCCGGCGCTCGTGGCGGAGCGCACGTGACCGTGAGCATCGGCGTCGCAAGCTGGCCCGAACACGGCGAAGAAATCAGTCGACTCCTCGATCGGGCGGACGACCGGATGTACGAAGCCAAGCTGGCAGGCAAGAACCAGGTGGTCGGGCCAGCCCAGCAGGGTACTCCTCTGGGCGCTCCCGTCCCGTACTGATCTCAGCTCCGGGCAAACGCCCGGCGCGCCACCAGAGCGACGATCCCACCGGCCAGGCCGATCCACAGGGCACCCCAGACGACGGTCGGTACGCCGGTCAGATCGGCCAGCATGCGGGCATCCGACTCGAGCCCGGACCGATCGATCACGTCGCTCTTGATGTCCAGAATCGCATACAGGGCGCTCGTGAGTCCCAGCCCGAACAGAATCCGCGCGTTCCACCGTGCGGGCAGCTGACGCGCGGCGAGTACGAGGGCCGCAGCGAATCCGACGCCGAACGCAAAGCCAAACAGATTCCGCATGAAAAGTACGGTGACCGCTGCGGTTGCCACCCCGACGGCCGCCATGGTCCACCGGGCCTGGGCCTCGAACCGGGCGAGTGCGAGAAACGCCAAACCCCACAACAGGCTCCCGAGATAGCCGGCCGAAAGTGTGAGAAACGCGCTGCCTCCGCCGCAATAGCAGGCGCCGCCCTGGTTGGCATCGACCACGATGCGATCGATGCGTCCGCCCGTGGCGATTGCCACGATCCCATGGCTGATCTCGTGCAGGAAGACGACGAACAGCTTGAGAGGTGCCACGACCGGCGTCTCCCACAGAAGCCATAACGCAACGAAGAACAGCAGCATTGCGCCTAGCGCGGCGCCACTGATGGCCCGCTCGCCCGTTCGCGCCGTCTTTTGACCGGTCGGTTTCTTCCTCGCCATCGCGTATGTTTCTCCCAAGTCGCCGTTACCCGATCGCCGAGACAAGTATGCGCATCCTGCAACTCGCCAGCGAGGCCGTACCGTTCGCCAAGACTGGCGGCCTCGGCGACGTGGTCGGAGCTCTGAGCGCCTACCTCGGCGAGGCGGGGCACCGCGTCGAGCTCGTGCTGCCGCTGTACCGGGACGTGCGGTGGCCCGACCGGGCCCCCGGGGGCCCCGTCGTCGAATTCGCCGCTTCGGAGCTCGGTACGTCCGGACCGGGACGGCTGGTTGCGGGGCCGGTCGCTGACGGCCTGCGCGTCTGGTTCGTAGACGTTCCCGAACTGTACGACCGTGATGGACTCTATGGCACCGGCGGGTCAGATCACCCGGACAACCTGCTGCGCTTCGCCGCGTATGTCCGGGCCGCGCTGCTGGCGTCCGATCGGCTGGCGTTCCGTCCCGAGATCGTACACTGCCATGACTGGCAGGCAGCGCTCGCTCCCGCCTGGCTGGGCGCCGGGACCGCCTCCGTCCTCACGATTCACAACATGGCCTACCAGGGCTGGTTTCCCGCCGCGCATCGGACGGCGGCCGGAGCCGTCGAGACTCGCGGCTATCGCGTTCCGGGCGAAGGCGACCTGAACCTGTTGGCCGCCGGCATTCGGGCGGCCGACCAGGTAACCACCGTGAGTCCTCGATATGCCGAGGAAATTGCGACGCCGGAGTTCGGATTCGGCCTGGATCCGATCCTGCGCGAACTGGTTCCACCCGTCATCGGAATTCTCAACGGTATCGATACCGAGGTCTGGGATCCCTCTGGCGACCCGTGGCTGCCCATGCCGTACGGACCCGACAGTCTCGAGAACAAGAGAGCCTCGCGTGCCGCCCTGGCCGAGGAGTTCGGAATCGACGCACCGCCGGGGGTTCCCGTGTTCGGCCTGGTATCTCGGCTCGTCGATCAGAAAGGGATCGGCCTGTTCGAGGAGCTTCGCGATCGGATCGCGAAGTGGACGGAGGCCCGGTTCGTGTTTCTCGGCACGGGGGACGCCAGGCACGAGCGGACGATCGAGGAGCTCGGCAGGATGCGGCACGTCGGTTCACGCATCGCGTTTTCGGAACGACTGGCGCATCTGGTGGAGGCGGGCGCAGACTTCTTTCTCATGCCGTCCCGATTTGAGCCATGCGGCTTGAACCAGATGATCAGCCAGAGATATGGGACCTTGCCGATCGTCCATCGGGTGGGTGGGCTCGCCGACAGCGTGACGCACGCTGACCGGGCGACCATCGATGCCGGCTCCGCGACCGGGATCGTATTCGAGCATTACGACGCGGCGGGACTGGAATGGGCCATCGGGCAGGCCATCGGTTTGTTCGCCGACGGGCGCGCATACCGACGCGTTCAGAAACTCGCCATGCGGAGCGACCACTCATGGGCCGGGCGAGGGCGCGAGTACGAGATTCTGTACGACCGCGTGCTGACCCGACAACAACAGACCACCGTCTGACAAGGCGACCAGGGAAATATGCGCACCGACCTTCGCGTGCTGGGACTTGTGATGGCGGGCGGCGAAGGCCGTCGCCTGATGCCGCTCACTGCGGATCGCAGCAAACCGGCGGTACCGTTCGGCGGCAGCTATCGCATCGTCGATTTCGTGCTGTCCAATCTCCTCAACTCCGGGATCTACTCGACGTTCGTGCTGGTTCAGTACCGGTCCCAGTCGCTGATCCACCACCTGCGTGAGGGTTGGCGCCTGAGTACGCCGCATCCCGACGACTTCCTGACCATCGTGCCGCCGCAGATGCGTGTCGGCAAGTCATGGTACAGCGGCACGGCCGATGCCGTGTATCAGAATTTCAATCTGATTTTTGACTTCAAGCCGGACCTCATCGCGGTGTTCGGAGCCGACCATGTCTACCGCATGGATATCGGGCATATGATTCGCTTTCATCGGGAGAAGGAAGCGGCGCTGAGCATTGCGATGCTTCCCGTGCCGGTGGCCGATGCCGCCGGATTTGGCGTCGCCGAGGCGGACCCGGAAGACTCCATCGTTTCGTGGGCCGAGAAGTCTGCGGCCCCGCCCGAGATGTCCGGCCGCCCCGGGTACGTGTACGCCTCGATGGGCAACTACCTGTTCGAGCCGGCGGCGCTCGTGAACGTCCTGCGAGAGGTGTCGGAGGCCGGGCTGGAGCCCGATTTCGGCAAGACGATCGTTCCGCGGATGGTACAGGATCCGAAGCATCGCGTGTGTGCCTACGACTTCCTTCGAAATCGAGTGCCCGGTGTCAGGTCGTACGAGGAAGCCGGCTACTGGCGCGACATCGGGACCCTCGAGGCGTACCATGCCGCGCACATGGACCTGTTGGGCGCCCAGCCGCGTTTCGATCTCAACAACAAAAGCTGGCCCGTGCACTCGCAATCGTATCATCGTTCCAGCGCCCGGATTCTGGGTGGCACGATCGAGGATGCGAGCATCGGTGTCGGGTCGGTCATCGACGGGGCGCGGATCGTGCGCTCCGTGATCGGACGCAGCACGCGGATCGAACCCGGCGCCGAGATCATCGACTCGATCGTGATGGATCATTGCCGCGTGGGCGCCGGCGCCCGGATTCACCGGGGGATCATCGACCGGTACAACTACGTCGACGCCGGAGAGACCGTATCTGTCGGTGATTGTTCCCGAGCCGACGCGCACGTCGCGGGTGACTTGATTGCACTTCCGCGCGGCCGCACCCGGCCCTTATAGGCGGCCCGCACGGTCTACACGAGTACGGCGAGCGCCGCCAGGCAGAAGACGACGCCCGTCACCGCCAGTGTCGGGAACGTCCGTTCGTACCTGAGACGTGCGACGGCGAACACGGCCAGGAAGACTGCCAGCGCACCGTAAACGCCCATCAAACCGCGCCGCCACATTTCGCTGTCGGGATTCAGGAACACAGCGAGCCCCGTGATCAGCGCACCGATGAACAGGATCTTCTCCGTCAGCATCTCCTCACGCTTGGGTCGGCGGGTCGCAGGCAATCGGCCGGCAAGCGACAGGCCGAACAGAACGAGGAACTCGACGGCCACGACCGACATCCAGGCCGCCAGCCCCACCCGATCACCGTGGAAAGCATTCGTCAGGGCCGCGAATGCCAGCGATGTCAACGACAACGCGCCGAGGGCATAAATGCCGAAGGCGATCAGGCGACCGACGATGAGATTGGCGAAGTAGGTCCCGGGTTCGTCGCGCCGCAGCCGCAGCGCTGGGACGTCCTCGAGCGGGTACTCCCGGACAAGCCGGGGTGGCCAGCGCCCGGCCCGTGCCGCCCGCAACACCGCTTCCGCTTCCGCTTCCACCTCGCCGGCCTCGTCCACGCCGATGACTCCGCCGGCGACCGCCTCCGCCAAGTCCCGCTCATCCAGTAGAACGGGAGGGGCACCAGGGGCCTGCCAGACATCCAGATACACGTCGGTGAGATCCCAGCGACCCGGTTCGATTCCGGGGATTCGAATGAAGTTCGTGTAGTACCCCAGCCGCTCGCCGGTGGCGTCGTATACGGCGGCGACTTCGTAGGCGCGGCCCGGGAACAGGTACCACAGGATGGCGCCGCCGGCCCCGACCTCGACTTCGCCCACCCGCAGCGGCTCGTTGACGTGGAACACCGATACTTTGCAGGAGGGACCGTCGTGAAGGAGTTCTTGCTCGAATCGCCTGACACTGTCCGGAAGCCGGCGATACACGACTTCGATGTGGACCCCATCCGCACGATCGGGAGCGGGGATGCGCTCTGCACCCGCATGCCTGAACAACCGCCTAGGGAGAATTCGTAAACACCCGATTCTGGTCGGCGAGCTCGATCAGCAACGGCGCCGGCGTAAACCGGGTCCCCAGAGCCTGGAATCCGACGAGGCGGTCCCGGATTCGGGCCAGGCCCTCTCCGTCCGCCCAGCGCAGCAGACCGCCGCGGAAAGGCGGGAATCCGGTGCCCATGATCATGGCCAGGTCCACCATGTCCGCCGAGTCGACGACCCGGTCCGCCAATGACCACGCTGCCTCGTTCACCATCAGATACAGACAGCGCGCGAGAATGTCCTCGTCCGGCGGAGCGCTCCCCGCTGGCGCATCCGTCCTGGCGGCCGCTCCGATGTCCGGATCCACGCCTGTCATCTTGCCGTCACGATATAGATAGAAGCCTCGACCGTTCTTCTTTCCGAGCCGTCCGTCTTCCATGAGACGGGACAGCAGAGGCGCCGGCTCCAGGCGCGCACCGAACGCTGCGCCCAGCTCGCGGCCCGCGTGGTTCGCCACGTCGAAGCCGATCTCGTCGAGCAGTCGCAACGGACCCATCGGCATGCCGAAGGATCGCAGGACTCCGTCCACCCTCTCAACGTCGGCACCTTCCGACAGCAGTCGGCCCGCTTCGTTCAGATACGGGCTGAGAAGCCGGTTCACGAGGAATCCCGGCTGATCGGCCACCACGACCGGCGTCTTGTTCATATCCAGCACGAACTGCAGACCCGTGGCCAGCGCCGCAGGCCTCGTGTCTTCCCAACGGATGACCTCGACGAGCGGCATCTTGTGCACTGGATTGAAGAAATGCAGTCCGATGAACCGCTCCGGCCGGTCGAGAGCCCCGCCGATTCCAGCCACCGACAACGACGACGTGTTCGTACTCAGAACCGCGCCATCCGGTACCACCGCCTCGACTTCACGCATCACCTGTTGCTTGACGGCCAGGCGCTCGACGACCGCCTCGATGACGAGGTCCACATCTTCGAGGGCTTCGTACTCGAGCGTTCCGCTGATCAGTGCAAGCTTGAGGCCGGCCTCCTCCTCGGAGTACACGCCCGCACTCGCCGCCTTCTTCAGTAGGCCGGCGGCGTGCCTCAGGCCCGAGTCGAGTGCGCCCTGGTCGATGTCTTTCAGCACGACAGGCACATCGTGGGACGCGATCAGCTGAGCGATCGCTCCGCCCATTACACCGGCTCCGATGACCGCTGCCTTCCGAATCTCGGCGGCCGTGGCCATGACGTCCGCGGGCAGCGCCCGCTTCGCCTGCTGCGACAGCAGGAACACCCTCACCAGGCTCTGCGACTCGGGACTCACCAGCAGGTCACCCACCGCCTCCGCCTCGAGGCGGTAGGCCTCGTCCACGTGCGCGCCACGGGCGGCTCGCAGCACGGCGATCGCCCGCAGCGGCGCCGGGTACATCCCGCCTGTTTCGGCCAGTGCCCGCTTCTTCGCCGCCGAAAACAGGATCCACCGGCCGATGCTCGTCCCTTCCAACAGTCGCTCGGCCAGGCTCCGGCGGACGACGCGCTCGGGAACACGCTTCGACAGGACAAGCTCGATGAACTCGTCCAGTTCCCGCTCGGCTCGGTGAAGCGGGAGGATCCGATCCACCAGACCGATCCGTTTCGCACGACGGGCGCTGATCGGCTTGCCGCTCAGGATCATCCCCATCGCTTCCTTCAGACCAACGACGGCAGGAAGACGAACCGTACCGCCGAATCCGGGAATGATCCCGAGCCGCACCTCCGGCAGGCCAATCCGGGTAGAGGACCGATCTGTGGCCATCCGATGCGTGCAGTGCAGAATCAGCTCGGTGGCGCCGCCGAGGCACGTGCCGTCGATGACGGCGACGGTCTCCACGCGCAGTCGCTCGAGGCGTCTGAAGATTCGCTGCCCCTCGGCGCTCGCCTCCCTGGCCTCGGCCGCCGACTCCAGGGCCACGAACTCGCGTACGTCGGCTCCGGCGATGAACGAACCGGGTTTGGCGCTGCGGATGATCAGCGCATGGATCTGCCCGTTGGCGATTCGGGACTCAAGCTGGGCCAGCAGGGAGTCCAGCGAGCGGAGTACCGTGGAAGACAGGACATTCAGCGGACCCGGCTGGTCGAACGTCAGCCAACCGACGTGACTGCGATCGACCTCGAAGGTCATGCCACCGTCGAGGACCTGCAGATCTTCATTCATGGGAGCATCAATAGGCGCAGGCCGACCGGAACACGAATCCCGCGTCCGGTCGGCGGCACCCTATAATCGCAGTCGAGTAACGCCGTTCGACTCGTTGAGCCTGATTGTGTCCTGCTCGCCGACCGGGACGTTCCAGTACACTTCGCCCCCCGATACGGGTGCCCGCGTGGTCACCCACCAGCTGCCGCCGGGAAGACCGACCGTGGCCAGACCACTCGAATCCGTCGTGTCCTCGACGACTTCCCGCCCACCGAGCAGCTCGTTCCGTATGTCGAAGTACCCGGCGTAGGCTTCGTCCTCCCACAATTCGCGAACGATCTTGAACGAGTCCACCGCCGCCGTCACGGCTTCCTGTGCGCTCGTAAACGCGTCGAACAACTGGGTGCGCTCGCGGTTGAGCCGATTGACGACGCCTTCGCCCTGGTTGAACTGATCGAACAGGCGGCGGTACGCGGGGTCGCGCGCGTCCATGGCCTGCAACCGGGTCGACAACTGCTGCAGATTATCTCGTGCTTCGGCCCATTCCGTGTCCTTCGTCCTCCACTCGGCCTGCAGCCCGGCGACGCGTTCGGCCTCCGCCTGCAGCTCCTCGGACATTTCCGGGCGAGGAGAGGAGGCCTGGCCATCCAGCGCGTCGAACACCGAGTCTCGATCGAACGGAAGGAACTGCACCGGGAGATTCGACTGCGGCTGGGCGCCATTCGGACCTTCCGTCGTCACCTCCACGGTCACGCTGGATCCGCACCCGGCCGCGACCAGCGCGGTGCCGACAATAACGACTGAGATTCGAAGAGTCCGCATTCCCACATCTCCCGGTTTTGAGCCCCGTGACTGGATTCGCCGCGGGCGCAAATCTACCCGCGGGGCGGGGTGATTGGCAAACAGGAAAACGCAGCCGCGCAGCGCGCGGCGGCGGTCAGAAGACCAGGTCGTCCAGCAGGTAGTTTCGGGGATTGGCGGCCCGGTCGTCTACCAGCACCTCGTAGTGCAGATGCGGAGCCGTGGCCAGGCCGGTTTTTCCGATCTCACCGATCACTTCGCCCCGACTGACTCGTTGACCCCGCTTCACGTTGATGCTTGCCGCGTGCGCATAGCGCGTCACGTAGCCGTATCCATGATCGATTTCGATCGTCTTTCCATAGCCGACCTTCGTGCCGGCAAACGTGACCCGTCCCGCGGCCGAAGCGAGGAAAGGCGTACCGACGGGCGCGGAGATGTCCAGCCCGGGGTGCGGTCGGTTTACGAGCAGAACCGGATGGAAGCGGCTCTGGCTGAAGCTCGAGCTGATCCAGGAGTCGGGAGATTGCACGGGCCGGATGGACGGGCGCGACCGGAACACGTCCCCGTGCACGGCGACGGAGTCCAACGCCTCATCGAGACTGGCATCGAGCAGCTCGACGCGCCGCACGAGCTTTTCCACGTCGTAGCTCGCCGCCAGCGATCGCGTCGCCATGTTCGGTGAGATCCGCAGGAACTCTTCTCGCGACGGGTTGCTGGTCAGCGGACCTCCGACGCCGACGGCCTGCACTTCGGGATCGAGGTACGGAAGCCCGGCGAGCAATCGGATCTGCTGGTCCCGCTCCGACAGGCCGTCGATGAACCGATCCAGCGTGGCGACCTGCGATTCCATCCGGCCGAGATCCGCCGCCAGGCTCCTGTTCTCCACCCGCAGTCGGACGAGCTCGGCCTCCCGGCCCGCGTCGATGCCCAGGCTGGCCACGAACACGGCCGCCAGTACGAGCACGAGAGCTCCAGCGGTCAGTGCCAGGCGTACAACACGACGCGTGACGCTGAGGTGGCGAATCCGGCCGCCACCCTCGGGCATGATCTGAACGGTCCAGTGTCTGGGTTTCAGTACGAATCATCCATAACGGACGCACGGCGACCTCGACCGCTTCGGTCGACAGCCGGCGTCTGGAAAATTTTTGCTCGGAGAGACATGCGCCGCCGAGCGGGACGTCGGCAGACTACATGTGCTCAGAGGGACCTGTCAAGGCGGAACGCGGCGTCAATCGCGGGGCGTCTCTATCCGCGGGAACAGCACGCCTTCACTGCTTTCCGGCACTAGAGCAGGCCACCGTTCGCCAAGCTCGTCGAACGGCGGTGGTGAACCTGCGCCACCAAGCCGCTTCCAGATTTCGTCCGCCTTGTCTGGCATAAACGGTGCCAGCGCCACTGAAATCCTCGCCAGGGCCCGGACCAGGGCCCCGAGAACCTCGTCCAATTCGTCGGCGGCTGCCGGATCACGCGCCAGCGCCCACGGCGCCCGTGAGTCAACCCAGGCATTCGAGCGGCGTACGATCGTCATCACGTCCTCGAGCGCCGCGTGGAGCTGCATGGACTCCATGTGCTGGTGGTACGCGTCGAGCGCCGCCCGACAGGCATTCTCGAGCTCGGTGTCCTGTCCGCCGGAGACCCGCCCGTCCCGGTATTTCCCGATCATCGCCACCGTGCGGTTGAGAAGGTTGCCGAGATCGTTCGCCAGATCTGCCTGGTACCGGTCGTCGAACTGCTGAAGAAAGCTCTCGACCGATGGAAAATCGCGGTCGGAGTCCCAGGGCGCCTCGCGCATCAGGATGAAACGGAAAGCATCCGGGCCATGCCGGTCGACGAGGCGGCCCAGGTCGATTCGCTCCGCTTCCGACTTCGACAGCTTCCCACCGCCGATCATCACGAACCCGTGCGCCCATACGGTGGCAGGCAGGGGCAGGCCGGCGGACATCAGCATCGCCGGCCAGATCACGCAATGGAAGCGCGTAATGTCCTTGCCGATCACATGCAGGTCGGCCGGCCACCACGCCTCGTATCCGTCCTCCGGGTAGCCGAGCACCGACAGGTAATTGGGCAGCGCATCGAACCAGACGTAGACCGTGTGCCCTTCGGTGTCGGGGAACGGCACACCCCAGGGAACGCGGGACCGGGAGGCGCTGATGTCGTCGAGTCCGCCCTCCAGCAACCGAAGAATTTCGTTGCGGCGGCTGTCCGGCTGGATGAATTCAGGGTGAGCGGCGATGTGGTCCAGCAGGGGCTCCGTGTAGTTCGACAACCGGAAGAAGTAGTTCTGTTCTTCGGTCCAGGAGATGTCACGGGAGGGGTGCAGAGGACATTTCCCGTCTACGAGTTCGGATTCCTTCCGAAACGCTTCGCAGCGCTCACAGTAATACCCTTCGTATCGATCCAGGTAGATGTCGCCGGCCGCCTGGATCCGCCGCACGAGTTCCTGCACGGCCCGGACGTGCGATGCACTCGTCGTGCGCACGAAATCGGTGTTCGAGAGTCCCAGGCGCTGCCAGGTCGCTTGCCATTTGCTCGCGATGTCATCCACCCACGCGCCTGGCTCGATGCCCTGGCGCTCCGCTTCCCGCAGCACGTTCTGGCCGTGTTCGTCCATCCCGATCGCGAACCGCACGTCATCGCCGCGCAGCCGGCGGTACCTGGCAATGACGTCCGCCCCGACCTTCTCGAACGAATGGCCCACGTGAGGAAGACCGTTTGCGTAGTCGATCGCCGTGGTGACGTAAAACTTGTTCATGGGTTTGAAGATAGGGGGTAGTGGTGAATCAGTCGTGGCTGTGGTCGCGTGGGGAGGGTCGCTGCCGGTCTCCCGAGCGCCCCCGTACACTCCGGCCGGGCCGGTCGGCGCCGGGCCTGGCCGACGCGGGCTGACGACGCACGCTGTCGAGCGATACGGTTCGGACCTCGCCCGCTTCGTCGCGTAACGCGACGGTGTCGCGGAAGATGTCCCATCCCATGACCACTTCCTCGCCCAGTTCGGTGCGGATCGTCCGGCCGACCTTGGGGAAGCGTTTCTTCGCCTGCAGATAGAACTCGTGTTCGTAGTGCAGGCACGACATCAGCCTGCCGCAGGCGCCTGAAATCTGGGCCGGATTGAGCGACAGACCCTGGTCCTTGGCGAGTTGCAGAGTGACCGGCTCGACCTGTGGAAGCCACAGCCGGCAACACAGCTCGCGGCCGCAACGACCGAGGCCGCCGAGACGCTTCGCTTCGTCCCGCACGCCGATCTGTCGCAGCTCGATCCGCGTCTTGAACGTCCGAGCCATTTCTTTGACGAGCGCCCGGAAGTCCACTCGCTTGTCGGCCGTGAAGTAGACCGTAAGCTTGTTTCTGTCCCACTGCCACTCGGCTTCACTCACCTTCATCCGCAACCCGTGCTGTCGGACGAGTTCACGGATTCGGCGACGCAGCTCCGTTTCTTCGGCATTGAGGGTCAGACGCCGCTGCACGTCGACCGGAGCCGCACGCCGCAGCACCCGCTTCGCCGGTGGGACGACCGGACCGTGGTGCGCATGATCGCACCCCCCTTCGCAGGAGTGGTGGTCCGCGTCTACGGCCTTAGCGACGCAGCCGACGTCCTGGCCCCGATCCGCCTCCACGACGACATACTCTAGCTCGCGCAGCGCGCTGGGGCCCCGGTAGGAATAGTAGTCCGACCGCTGTCCCTGGAACTGGACGGCCACGATCTGGTGCGCGCGCGCCGATCCGGCGACCGGGATGGGACGTGGCGGACGAGCCGGGGGACGATGTTCCTGCCGCGGGTCAGGCACTGGCCGTGTCTTCCCAGCGACCCATCGCGTAGAACTTCTCTCTCCGTCGCTCGATCAACTCGTCGCCCGAAAACTCCACGAGTTCGTCAAGGTGTCGTTCCACGGCGGAACCGACTGCCAGCGCAGTCGCATCCGGGTCGAGGTGCGCGCCTCCGTTCGGCTCCCGTATCACCTCGTCGACAACGGCGAATTCCGCCAGATCCGTTGCCGTCAGCTTGAGCGCCTCGGCGGCGTCCTCTGCCCGATCCCGGCTTCTCCACAGGATCGCGGCACATCCCTCCGGGGAGATCACCGAGTAGATCGCGTTTTCCAGCATGAGTACGCGGTCTGCCACGGCGATTCCCAGGGCCCCGCCGCTGCCTCCTTCGCCGATGATCACCGTGACGATGGGGACGGGAAGTCCCGCCATGACCTGCAGGTTTCGGGCAATGGCCTCGGCCTGCCCTCGCTCCTCCGCTCCGATCCCCGGGTAGGCACCCTGCGTGTCCACGAGAGTCACGACCGGCCGGCCGAACTTCGCCGCCAGTTGCATCAGCCGCTCCGCTTTGCGGTACCCCTCGGGATGCGGCGACCCAAAGTTCCGCAGCAGGTTTTCCTTCATGCCGCGGCCCTTCTGATGGCCGATGATCATCACGCTGCGTCCGGCAAGCGTGGCCCATCCCCCGACGATCGCCGGATCGTCACGAAACTTCCGGTCACCGTGCAATTCGATCCAATCGGAGCACAGGATACGGATGTAGTCGAGGGTGAACGGCCGATCCGGGTGCCGGGCGAGCTTCACGCGTTCGTAGCGCGACAGCGGCTCGGAATCCTCCGGCCCCGCGGCCTTTCCAGACCTGGTCTCGTCGCTCATCATGATCCCCCGTGCAAACCCCGTTGAGGAAAGTGGTCAGCCGCGTGTCAGGTGTACGCGGTCGCCTCCGACCAGAGTCCGCAGGTCGGCGAGCAGCCGCGCGCTCGGCTCAACCCGCAGGCGCGACTTCAGCACGGGCGGTTCCGTGTCGGTCGAACCGTTGCCGCCGTTGCCGCCCGCCGGCCGCCAGCGCAACAGCACCACTCCCGGCCCTGGCGCTGCCTCCAGGGCCTTCCGGACGCGCGCGAACTCTCCATCCGGCACGTGCTCGCCCTGCGTAAGCTCGATGCACACGCCGATCTGTCCGCTCGCTCCCAGGTCCTTCAAGCGCAACACCGAATCCACAAAAATGGGGGGATCCTCTTCGTCTCGCGAATTTCCCGACACGGTTCCCTCGATGAGCACCGGCAGATCCTCGGCGAACAGGTCGCGCGTCGTGGCCCACACATCACCGAAAACGAGGGCGTCCGCCGTGCCGTGGTAATCCTCGAGCGTGAGCCGACACCATTCCTTGCCGGTCTTCCGGGACACGCGCACATCCATGCTCGTCACGACAGATGCGAGCTGGACCTTGCGGTCCCGCAGCCGGCCGAGGCTGCCCGTGTTGGCCTCCATCGCCAGCAACTCGACGAGGTCCCGGTGGCGGTCCAGCGGATGGCCCGAGATGTAGAAACCGAGCACCGCCTTCTCTTCCTTCAACCGTTCCTGCTCCGTCCACGGCGCCACGACCGGCAACCGCGGAGTCGGCCGCGGCACGTCCGCCACGGCGCCGAACAACGATTCCTGGCCCGTCTCCAGCTCCCGCTGCCGGGCTCCAGCCTCCGACAGAGCCGTCTCGAGTCCGGCGCACAGCGCAGCCCGCTCCCCGAACGTGTCCAGTGCGCCGGCGGCGATCATGCACTCCAGGACGCGCTTGTTGTTCAGCCGCAGGTCGATGCGCTGGCAAAAGTCGAACATCGAAGTGAAAGGTCCGTCGCGGCGCGCATCCAGGATCGAGCGAATAGCGGAAGCTCCCACGCCCTTGATGGCGCCGAGGCCGAACCGGACCTGCTTGTCGCTGACCACCGTAAACTTGTACCCCGACTCCGTGACGCTCGGCGGGAGAATCTCGATACCCATCGAACGCGCGGCGGCGATATAAGACACGACCTTGTCCGTGTTGTCGATGATCGACGACAGCAGGGCCGCCATGAACTCGGCGGGGAAGTGCGCCTTCAGCCAGGCCGTCTGGTAGGAGATGACGCCGTAGGCTACCGAATGCGCCTTGTTGAATCCGTACCGACCGAACGTCCGGATGAGCTCCGCGATCTCCGTCGCCTTCACCGAAGTCAGGCCGCGCGCCACCGCGCGTGACTTGAAATCACTCAGGACCTTGTTCGTGAGTTCCGCATCCTTCTTGCCCACCGCCTTCCGGAGTACATCCGCCTCGGCGAGGGTGAAACCGGCCAGAAGGTTGGCCACCCGCATCACCTGCTCCTGGTAGGTGATGATGCCGTACGTCGGCTCGAGCAGTTCGGCCAGCTCCTCGGTCGGGTAGGTCACCGGTTCAAAGCCGCGCTTGCGGCGGATGTAGACGTCGGTCATCCCGGCGTCGAGTGGTCCGGGACGGATGAGCGCGCTGACCGCTACGAGGTCGGAGAACCTGTCGCACCGCATGGCCCGCAGCTTATCGGTGGCGAGAGGAGATTCGAACTGGAATACGCCGCTGGTTCCGCCGGCTGCGAGCATCTCGTACACCGCCGGATCCTCGTGTCCGATCGCGCGCCAGTCGACGTCGACCTCGTGACGTTCCGCAATCATCTGCATCGCGTCATGAATGACCGTGAGCGTGCGCAGGCCGAGGAAGTCGATCTTCAACATCCCCGCTTTTTCCAGCGCGATCATGTCGAACTGGGTGATGACGGAATCGTCACCGTTTCGCGTATCCCGACAAACCGGCACGAACTCTTCGAGGGGTCCGGGTGCGATGACCACGCCGGCTGCGTGAACCGAGGTGTGCCGCTTCAGGCCCTCGATGCGGGCCGTTTCGTCCAACAGCTGGCGGATGCGCGGATCCTTCCGGTGGAGGTCGGCCAGTTCCTGGACCTTGTTGATCGCCTCTTCCGCGGTCAGCGAGTATCCGGGGCTGTTGGGTATCAGCTTGGCGAGCCGGTCGGTCTCCTGGGGCGTGAAGCCCTGCACACGCCCCACGTCACGGATGGCGGC
Source organism: Gemmatimonadota bacterium (assembly GCA_029863105.1). Lineage (GTDB taxonomy): Bacteria > Gemmatimonadota > Gemmatimonadetes > Palauibacterales > Palauibacteraceae > JARFPW01. Next base: position 16,116 of record JAOTWC010000005.1, read on the forward strand.
GCGTGCGAGCATCGTTCCGAACGTGATGATCTGTCCAACGGAGTCCGCACCGTATTTTTCGCGCACGTACTCGATGACCCGGCCGCGTCCCTCGTAACAGAAATCGATGTCGATGTCGGGCATCGACACTCGATCGGGGTTGAGAAACCGCTCGAACAGCAGGTCGAATTCGAGCGGGTCCACGTCGGTGATCCGCAGGCAGTAGCAGATGATCGAACTGGCTGCCGAGCCTCGACCCGGCCCGACCGGGATGTCCATCTCCCGGGCGGCGCGAATGACATCCCACACGATGAGGAGGTATCCCGCGTACCCCGTTTGTTCAATCACGCCCAGTTCGTACTCGAGCCGCTCGCGTACGTCGTCGGGCAAAGGGTCGCCGTAGCGTTCGCGCGCGCCCGACTCGGTCAATCCGCGGAGATAGGCACTGTCCGATGAGTGCTCTTCGGGCAGTGGGAAATTCGGCAGGTGGTACTTCTGCTCGAACTGGACGTCGCACAGATCCGCCACGCGAAGGGTGTTTTCCAGCAGGTCTGACCGGTTGGGAAACAGTTCGGCCATCTCGGCGGCGGACTTGAAGTAGCTTTCCTGGCCGAAGAACGAGAGCCGGTCCGGGTCGTCCTTGAACGTGCCCGTGCCGATGCACAGCAGGGTGTCGTGCGCGTCGGCGTCCTCCCGCCGCATGTAGTGCGCGTCGTTGGTCAGCACGACGGGGAGACCGAGCTCGTCAGCCAGTTGGAAGACGCCCTCGTTCACCTTGTGTTGATCGGCGATTCCGTGATCCTGCACTTCGAGGAAGTAGCGGCCGGGAAACGTCCGCGCATACCACTCCGCCGTTTCCTTCGCTTCGTCGTACCGGTCTCGCAGCAGCGATCGCGAGATCTCGCTGGCCAGGCACGCGCTGGTGATCACGAGTCCGTCGGACAGTTCCGCCAGCAACGAACGATCGATGCGCGGCTTCCGATAGAACCCCTCCGTGAAGCCCCGCGAACACAGCCGGACCAGGTTGTGATAGCCGGCGCGGTTCGCCGCCAGGACCACAAGGTGTGTGTAGTCGGCCGGAGCGTCCGGCGGCCGTTCCTTGCGGCGCCTGTCCCCGTACGACACGTAGGCCTCGAAACCCAGCAGCGGCTTCAGGCCCAGTTTCCGGGCCTTTTCCTGAAATTCCCACGCACCATGCAGATTTCCGTGGTCTGTGATCGCGAGCGCCTGCATATCCAACTCGACGGCCCGGTCGAGCAGCGCATCGATCCGGTTGGCTCCGTCGAGGAGCGAATACTCGCTGTGGCAATGAAGGTGAACGAAGGACATGGGTGCGGTCAGCTGGACGTGCAGCGGAAGGAATCCAGGATCTCTTCCAGCTGCATCAGGAACTCGTACTTGCTCGCGCGCGGATTTGGCGAGTACAGCCATGCGTCGAAGAACCAGGTTGCGTCCGGGCAGCGGACGGCGCGTGCGAGGAACGGGCCGCCGGCCGGGAAAGTTCCTTCGTCCTGCCAGATGCCGCGCACCTCGATCGCTTCAGCGCCGCCGAGGTCAAAGATTCGCGGTTCGACGGGCGACCGGTCGAAGCTCTGCGGCACGTTGTAGACGACGCCATCGATCCCCTCCCGCCACGCGAACACCGCCTCGGGGCCGAGGGGCGCGGCGTCGGCGGAGTCGGTCGCCACGCGCTCAATCAGAATCGACCGAATTCTCTCACTCGGTCGCGGATTGTCGTTGCGCAGGCGGATGAATCCGTCCTCACCCACGCGTCCGTGGTAGATCTGGGGGGCTCGCAACCGGACGCCGAATTGCACGGCGAGCGTCTGCGCCAGCAGCGTATCCTCGCCGCTCGCAAACATCCGCCCCAACGCGTAGTCGCGGTACTGCGAATCGAGCCGGGCGGCGAGCCCCGGCAGGGCGGCGCGCCACGATGCGGCCTCGTTGCCGGCCTCCAGCACGATCGCCGTAGCCAACTGGCCGCGGGCCCACACGTCGCTCGCCTGCAGGACATCGCCCGCCGCCGGGGCCGAATCTGCCGCGGCGGCGATCGCCTCGATCAACGGGTCCCCCGGCAGGCCGAATACCAGCACCTGTTTCCACAGCAACAGCTCATCCAGCTCCGAGCCCCCGGGATCCACGTGTGTCACGTTGAACTTCTTCTCTTCCCGAATCGTGAATACGGTCGGTTCGAGCCGCGCGTAGGTCTCCGCTTCGACTTGCTGCCACAGGGTTTCGTCGCTGACGACGATCAGCGAATTCGTTTCGCCGAACGCAGGGGGTTTGTCGCAAGCCGCCAGCAGGAGGAGAGCAACGGGCAACAGGCGGGTCGCGATCTGGCCGGCCTGCCGGGTGGGCGCGGGATGGAGCCGGTGCACACGTGTCATGACCTCATACTAGGTCGGCCCGCGGCCCGTGTCCAACGTCGACTCGAGGAGTCGACACGAGGTATTTTCGGCTGCGGATCGCGTCGCGGTACCCGAGAATGGCCCTAAAAATCAACACATCGGCGATTCGGGGGTTGACGTCACGGCTCGGGACGACACCTTCGGCGGGCGCCGGGAGACGGAGCCCGGGCACTCGAACACTGAACCTGGGGAACCCCCGCTTGCAGCCCGAACACATCCGCAACATCGCGATCATCGCGCACGTCGATCACGGAAAGACCACACTCGTCGACCAGATGCTCCGTCAGACCGGGACATTCCGGGTCGGTCAGCGCGTCGAGGAGCGCGTGATGGATTCCAACCCGATCGAACGGGAGCGGGGGATCACGATCTTCTCCAAGAATGCAGCCGTGCGATGGACGACCCCTGCCGGCCAGGCGGTGAAGATCAACATCGTCGATACGCCCGGCCACGCAGACTTCGGGGGTGAGGTCGAGCGCATCCTCAGGATGGTGAATGGCGTCCTGCTGCTCGTCGACGCATTCGAGGGACCGATGCCCCAGACGCGGTTCGTCACCCGGAAAGCCCTCGCCCTCGGCCTGCAGCCGATCATCATCATCAACAAGGTGGATCGCCCCGACTGCGAGCCGCTGCGTGTTCACGACGAGGTGCTCGAGCTGCTGCTGGAACTGGAAGCTCACGACCATCAGCTCGATGCGCCTTTCCTGTATGCCTCGGCCAGGGACGGCTGGGCCGCTCGCGAACCCGACGACCGGCCCGGCGATCTGTCCGCCCTGTTCGAGACGGTTGTCGAGACGGTTCCAGCGCCTGCGGGGGATCCCGACGCACCGTTCCAGTTTCTGGTCTCAACGGTGGACTACTCACCCTATCTGGGTCGGCTGGGCATCGGTCGCGTGGAACGTGGACGCCTGGCGGCCGGCGACCTGGTCGCAGCCTGGCCGCTCGATCGGGACGCGCCGCTTCCCCCCGTGAAGGTGCCGACCCTGTTCGCATTCGAGGCACTGGGCCGATCGGAGATCTCCGAAGCGGTGGCGGGCGAAATCATCGCGATCGCCGGGGTAGACGGCGCCGAGATCGGCGCCACGGTGTGTGACCCGGCAGCTCCCGCCCGGTTGGCCGGGATCGCCGTCGAGCCGCCCACGCTGTCGGTGGAATTTCAGCCGAACACGTCCCCGTTCTCGGGCCGGTCGGGGCAGTTCGTCACGTCCCGGCAGATCCGAGACCGTCTCGTGCGGGAGACACTGTCCAATGTCGCGCTGCGCGTCGAGGAGACCGGCGATCCGAACCGCCTGAGGGTCTCCGGCCGGGGTGAACTCCACCTGACGATCCTCATGGAGCAGATGCGCCGGGAAGGGTACGAGTTCGCCGTGGGCCGACCCAAGGTCATCACGCGACAGGGGGAGTCCGGCGATGTGGAGGAGCCGTTCGAGGAAGTCGTCGCCGACGTTCCCGAGGCGATGACCGGTGTGGTGATTCAGCACCTGGGCGAGCGCCGGGGCGAGATGCTCGATATGCACCGGGCGGAAGGGGGGCTGACCAGACTGCGGTTCCTCGTTCCGACGAGGGCGCTCACCGGCTACCGCAACGAGTTCCTCACCGACACCCGGGGCGAGGGCACGCTGCACCGACAGTTCTCGCACTACGCGCCCTGGGCCGGGGAGATCGAAGGACGAAAGGCCGGCGCGCTCGTATCGATGGTCGAGGGCGTGGCGACCGGATTCTCGCTGTTCAATCTCCAGGAACGGGGCCGGCTGTTCGTCCGGCCCGTGGAGGCCGTGTACGACGGGATGATCGTCGGAGAGCACGCGCGGGAGAACGATCTCGAAGTCAACGTGACCAAGGGAAAGAAACTCACGAACATCCGGGCCGCGGGGGCCGACGATGCGATTCAGCTGGAACCGCCCCGAGAAATCACTCTCGAGTTCGCCCTCGAGTTCATCGCCGAGGACGAGCTGGTCGAGATTACGCCTGATGCGATTCGCCTGCGAAAACGCGCTCTGAAGGCCTACGAGAGAAAACGGGACCGCCGGGCGATCGACGCGCCCGGTTAGGCCCGGGCCCGCACTACTTGACACGTGCTCCGATTGGACATAAAAAGCCAAATACCTGGTCGCATTGTGGCGTCGGATCGTCGGACGCCGGCGGCGAACCCTGGCAGCGGATACCGCGACAAAGGAGTCGGCGATGCTGTTCGAGACGGAGTTGGTTGGTATCGAAGAGGAGGAGTTCCCCGCGGGCGTCATCGTCGCTGAGACGCAGTGGGAAGACGAAGAGGATGATTGGGATCTCGACGGCGACGATGATCTCGACGAGATCGAAGAATTGGGCGATTTGGGCTGGGAAGATTCAGACGACGACGAGGGCGACGACGACGAATGGTAGGCTGACCCGGG
>JAOTWC010000136.1 GCA_029863105.1 Gemmatimonadota bacterium
GCGAATCCGGATCCGTCGTATTCGATCGTGGCGCGGTATCGGACATCCGTGGAATCGGGCACGGGGCCAAGCTATCCGCGGCACGGGTCCTGTCAACGAATGCCGACGAGCCTCAATAGCGGCGGATGACGCCGACGACGATTCCCTGGATGCGAACCCGGTCCGCCCGCAGTCGCATGGGTGCGAGCTCCGCGTTGGCCGGCTGGAGGCGAACCAGTCCGCCCGCTTCCCGGTAGAACCGTTTGACCGTCGCGCCTTCCTCGTCCACCAGCGCGATGACCATCTCGCCGTCATGTGCGGTGAGTCTCGACTGGACGATCACGTAGTCTCCGTCGCGGATCTGCTCCTCGATCATCGAGTCACCCCGCACCCTCAGCACGTAGTGCGATCCGGCGGCCCCGGGGACGAGATCTTCGGGTACCGGAATGGTTTCGGTGTCCTCGATCGCTTCGATCGGCTCACCGGCCGCAACCAGACCGAGAAGCGGAAGTTCGACGGCAGCCAGGCGCATCTCCGTGCGCATGAGTTCGATGGAGCGGCTCTCGTTGTAGTTCTTCCGGATGTATCCCTTCGATTCGAGGTTTGTCAGATGCTCGTGAACCGTCGCCAGGGACCGGAACTGAAAGAACGACGCGATTTCCTCGAAGCTTGGAGAATAGCCGTGCGTGTCGAGGAAGCTCTCGATGAAGTCGAGGATTTCCTTCTGCCGTCTCGTGAGCGCCATCGTTAGAATCCGTTTTCGAGTTGTCGGTACCGGTCGACCCGAAAGGAAGCCGAAGCCATGTTACCCGAACAAGAGCCGAATCGCAACGGGGTCCCTCCCCGTCGTCGGTTTGCCGGCTCCGCGACTGTCCGTATGTTTCATTCGATGAGCGCGACAGACAGGACCGCGGTGGGACGGACGCGTCGGCTGACGCTGGCAGGCACGATCGGGGCGCTGCTCTGGTCCGCAGCACCGGCCCTCTCCCAGGACCTCGACAGGGTGTCGTCCGAACTGCGGGCGGCTGCGAGCGCACTGGATCCCGGGGCCACCATGCCGGTAGTGGTGGAGTTTTCTTCACCTCTCCCGGCACCCGGTGGACCGCTGTCGGTAGTCATTCCCCGGCTTCTGGACCGCTCGGCGCAGGCTTTGCGCCCGCTCGACGAGGTGGGACCCGCCGATCCCGATGTTCGCGTGACGGAACGATTCTGGATCCTGCCTGCCGCTACGGCGGACGTCACTGCGACGGGCCTGGCGAGGCTCGCCGAACTCGACGGGGTGCGCCGCATCGTGTCGGACGCGCCACTTCCTGTCGTGCTCGACCCTGCCGGTCAGTCTTTCGCGCCACCGTCCTTCACCTCGGACGCGATGATCACGATCGGCGCGGATGCCGCATGGGATGCGGGGGTGACGGGAAGCGGTACAACGGTGGCGTTCTTCGACTCGGGTGTGGATGTCGACAATGCGATGCTCAGTCGCAGATGGCGCGGCCGTCGTACGTCTGTTCGCGCATCCTGGTTCGATCCGTTTCGTCGGGCTTCCCTGCCGCAAGATCTCGTCGGCCACGGCACACAGGTAGCCGTGGCGGCCGTTGGCGCTCTGCCAGCCGGCGACAGGCTGGAGCTGGCCGACGGGTCCACGATCGTGGCCGCGTCCAACATAGATGTCGTGACGGGTCCGGCCCCCGAAGCGGAGTGGATCGCGGCACGCGTGTTCGAGAACTTCGGCGGAGAAATCTTCAGCCGCCGCTCCGTTCTTCTCCAGGCGTATCAGTGGGCGCTCGATCCCGACGGAAACCCGACCACCGATGACGCACCAGATGTCATCAACAACAGCTGGGGAATTCTCCCGACGGGCGATTTCGACCTGTGCGGCGACGTGCTGTATGCAGCGATCGACGCCGCCGAAGCGGCAGGAATCGCCGTGCTGTTCGCGTCCGGAAACACGGGTCCGGCACCAGGCTCGGTGGCGTTCCCGGCCGCCCGCGACGACCCGGCGTTCCGCAACTTCGCCGTCGGGGCGACTTCGGGGACGACGACGATTGCCGTGGCTGGATTCAGCGGTCGCGGTCCCTCCCCCTGCGGGGGTGGACTCAAGCCCGAACTCGTCGCTCCCGGTACCGTGCCGCAGGTCGTCGCCGACGGATCCGGGCGTGCCAGGCTGACGGGATTCACGGTCCAGGGCACGTCCTTTTCGGTGGCTCAAGCGTCTGGTGCTGTTGCCCTGGTGCGGCAGGTGCGGCCGGGAGTCGGGCCGGAGCAGGCCAAGCGCTTCCTGACGGACAACGCCGTTGAGGTGGGAGTGCCAGGTCCGGACAACGACTCGGGTTTCGGGCTGCTCGACGTCCCGGCCGCCCTCACCGCGGCGGGGACACCCGTGTCGTCGGTGTTTCTTCAGGTCGCGGAGGCTACAGCCGACGAGAGTGGCGTTACGGTCAGGCTCCGCAACCGCGGCGCTCGCACGTGGCCCGGAGGCCTGATCGGCCTCGAACTGGACGGCCGCTCCCTGGCGAGCGGTCGTCTTCCCGCGATCGGGGCCGCCGAAGTCCTGGCGGTTCGCCTGACCTGGCCGGTCGGAGCGCCGGCGGCAGGACTTCCTGTGAGGGTGATCGTCTCCGACGCCGGAGGCGTTTTGCTGTCACGGCTAGTGTTCGCGGGTCCGCCCGACCTGTTCGGCGGCTTCGTGCTGACCGCCGGTCAGCTCTCGGCCGGAGCCAACGACTTCGGTCGGTTGGGAAGAATCGCCGCGTTGAGCGGCTTCGTCTGGCAGGGGATCGAGTTGCTGCCCGCCGCCGGCCTTGCCGTCGCCGCTGGCCCGGTGGTGTCGGACGGGATGTACGCGACGACGTTGGGCCGATCCGATCTGAAGGTGTTCGCTCCCGCGGCGGAAACGGATTGGGCGCCAAGCCGTTCATCCACGGATGTGCAGCCGAACTCGGCCGTGGTTCGGTTCGACGACTTCGAGGCGCTGACGCCGGCGGGCATCGAGGTATCCGCGACTTACCGCGTGACGGAATCGGCCGGGGTAGGGGCCCTGTCGGCATCGTTCACAGCGGCGAATCGGAGCGGTCAGAGAATACCGGATGTCGCGATCGGGTTGCTGGCCGACTGGGACCTGGGGAGCGGGGAGACCGTGCGATGGTCCCCGGAACTCGCAGCCCTCGTCACGGAGCCGGCGTCAGGCGGCGGGCCGATCACGATTCTCGCCGGCGACACGACGGTGGTTGCCAGAGCGGAGATTCCACTCGGCATTCGTGGTGCACTGGACGAGTACATCGGCGGCAGCGGCGTCCTCGCCGATTCATTGACGGATCCGGTGAAGCTGAGCCTGATGCGCGGCACCCCGGCCTCATCGCTGCCCGGATCGGGCAGCGCCACGGACAATGCCGCTCTCCTCGGCCTCGGACCGTTCGACGTGGCGGCCGGTGGAGCAGTGTCCGTCAGATTCTGGTTGCTCGTAGCGCCGGACGAGGCCGCGGCTGCCGTTCGTCTGACGGAGTTGCGCGACGAGATGCCGCCGCCTCCGGGTGGCGACGGGACACAGTTTGCCGCGCTCCCTCCGTTCCCGAATCCGTTACGAGTCGGCGACGGGGTGGTGCGGTTTCCGTTCAGTCTCGCGGATGCGGACATCGAGCGGGGCGGCGACATGCGGCTGGAGGTCTATGACCTTGGGGGCCGCAGACTCGTCCGCCAGACTCGAACGCTCGCCCCCGGTGGCTCCCTGCCCGAATTCACCTGGGACGGCCGGCTCGATCGTGGACGGGAAGCCGCGGCCGGCGTGTACCTGTACGTGATTCGATTCGGCGATCGAGCGGTGTCGGGGCGCCTGCTTCTGCTGCGCTAGACCCCGGCCGTCAGGTCGTCCGCATCGACCTCGAGCCGAGCGACGAGCTGCGGGTCCGGCTCGACGAACAGCGTCTTCGTTCGTTGCGTCACCACCGTTCCCGGGCCCGCCTTGCGGGGCTTTCGAACGTGTTTTCTTCGGGTCCAGACCACCGGTACGAGACTCGCGCCTCGTGCGCGGCTCATCACGGCCGCAACCACGGCGGCCTCGGTCATGTCACGCGCCGGGGGTGTCTGGTCCCGCCGGCTCCATCGCAACACGACGTGGGATCCCGGTGCCTCCCGGACGTGCATCCAGATGTCCTCCGGCGACGAGTGGCGGAACGTCAACAAGTCGTTGTCTCTCGCCGATCGACCGGCCCGGATCTCCAGCCCGTGGGTGGTTCGATACACGCGATAGGGCAGTCGCTGACTCTGGTCGGTCGCCGACAGGCGGGCGTCCGGACTCAACCCGGCCATGGCCCTCAGACCAGGATCGGGACCTCGCTCCCGCAGGCCGGCCAATGCTTCGTCCAGGGACTGAACCGCCTGCTCCGCGGCGACGAGCCTGGCCGGGAGCTCGCGCGATGCCCTGTCGAGGCGCCGCGCCCGTTCGTAGTAGAGCTCGGCGTTGGCCACGGCATCGAGCGCCGGGTCCAGACGGACGACGACAGGATCTCCGGCGAACCCCTCGAGCTGAACCTCAGTGGCCCCCGTCGGCACGGACGCCTTCCTGGCCAACAGGAGGTGTCCGACATCGCGCAGGGCGGCCGCTCCTCTGCCGGCTTCGACCTGACCCTGTAGCGCCCGCACCTTCCGTGCGGCTCGGTCCCGCTTCGCCTCGAGAGCTTCCGCGATCGCCGCAACGTCCGGATCCTGGCTGGCGAGTGCCACGGCGCGTCGGGTCTCGTCAACCCGGTGGGTGCACAGCGCGAATGCACCAAGCAGGGACACCGACTGCTCAGCGTCGGGATGCCCGAGGGCGCACGGATACGGTTGCCATCCGGCCCCGCGGGGGATCAACCAGCCGTCCGGCGGAGCCTTCCGAATCGCGTCGCGAATCTCCTGGTAGCGAGCAAACGTGCGGCCGTCGACGGATCCGGCTCCCTCGGGGAACACGAACGTCTTGTTGAGACTGCTCAGGTAGGCGACCCGTCCG
>JAOTWC010000137.1 GCA_029863105.1 Gemmatimonadota bacterium
TGTGTTCTTCGTACTCATTGCGATCCTCGTCATGGGCAAACTGTTCGGCGAGCTGGCCGAGCGGCGCGGACAACCGGCGGTACTCGGCGAACTCGTGGCCGGAGTCATCCTCGGAAGCAGCATGCTCGGGGTCATCCCGGCCGCCGGGCCGTTGTACGATATCGTCCACGTGTTCGCGGAAGTCGGCGTGGCGATCCTGCTGTTCGAGATCGGTCTTGAAACGGATCTGAAGGAGATGTTCCGGGTCGGGCCGACTGCGATGAGGGTGGCGCTCGTCGGAGTGTTCGTACCGTTCGGGCTCGGATTCCTCTACTGGTACGTCATGAACCCGTCGATCGGCGTGCATCCGGAGGGGATCAGCTTCGCGATCGTGGCGGTGTTCGTGGGAGCGACGCTCACCGCGACGTCGGTCGGAATCACGGCGCGCGTGCTGTCGGATCTCGACCGGATGCACACGCCGGAAGCCCGCATCATCATCGGGGCGGCGGTGATCGACGACGTGCTGGGCATCGTGATCCTGGCCGTGGTGTCAGGCCTCGCCGGGGGAGCGGCGGTGACGTTCGGCTACGTGTCGAGGACGTTCGTGTTCGCGGTCGGATTCCTGGTCGTCGCGGTGCTCGTCGGCAACCGGTTCGCGCCCGCGCTGTTCAACCTCGTGGACCGTATGCGCGTCCGGGGATCGCTGCTGGTCGCGGCGTTCTGCTTTGCGCTGGGCATCGCCGCCCTGGCCGATCTCGCCGGTTCCGCAATGATCATCGGTGCGTTCGCCGCCGGCCTCGTGCTCTCGACGACGAACCAGTTCGATGCGGTTGTCGAACGGATCGAACCGGTGGCCGACGTGTTCACACCGATCTTCTTCGTGGCCGTCGGCGCCCCGGTGAACGTGCACCTGTTCATTCCCGGCAGCGCGGACTTCAACCTCAGAGTGCTGGTCGTGGGCCTGATCCTGACGGTGATCGCGATCGTCGGGAAGCTCGTCGCCGGGCTCGCCGTGCGCCGCAAGGACACCGACAAGCTGCTCGTCGGCGTGGGCATGGTGCCGCGAGGCGAGGTGGGCCTGATCTTCGCGTCGATCGGGCTGACGGCGGGCATCCTGTCCGGATCGGTGTACAGCGCGATTCTCATCATGGTCATCCTGTCCACGTTCGTCGTGCCGCCGATCCTGAAGATCCTGTTCTCCCGGAAGCCGCCGACGCAACCGGAGGCAATGCTCGTGGGCGGAGAGACGCTTCCTTGAGCGACGATTCGGCTGACCGCGTGCTGGAGCGCGACGAGCTGCTCAGACGGTTCGGTCGGCCACGCGCGCTCAAGCTGGTGTTCACCAACGGGATCTTCGACCTTCTCCACGCCGGGCATCTGCGGTCGCTGGAGCAGGCGCGCGAACTGGGCGATCAGCTGGTCGTCGCCGTGAACTCCGACGATTCGGCGCGGCGATTGAAGGGCCCTGACCGGCCGTACCAGTCCGCTGATGATCGCGCTCGCCTGCTGGCCGGGTTGCGGGTCGTCGACGCCGTAACGGTGTTCGACGAGGATACGCCGGCGGAACTGCTGAGCGCGCTGTTGCCCGACGTGCTCGTCAAGGGGGCCGATTACGAAGGTCGGGAGATCGCCGGCGCGGCGGCCGTCGAGGCGGCGGGCGGAGAGGTAATCCTGCTGGATCTCGTTCCGGGCCGATCCACAACGAACCTCGCCGGGCGGATTCGGGGGGACGGATGAGGGACGAACCGGAGCCGACTTCGGCGCCGGGCAACCATCCCCGCGACCTGATCGCACTCACCAAGCCCCGCATCACGCTGATGGTGCTGCTCACGTCGGCCGCCGGGTACTTCCTGGCGTCCGGGGGTCAACCGGATCCGGCGGCGATGCTGATCGCGATGATCGGCATCGGGTTGGTGGCCGGGGGGACGAGCGGGCTGAACCAGGTCATCGAACGCGACGTCGACGCCCGGATGCAGCGCACGCGGCTGCGTCCGATTCCGGCCGGTCGCGTCACGGTCCGGGTCGCCACCGGATTCACCGCGTTGCTGGCGATCGCAGGAGTCGTGTACCTGGAGCTGTTCGTGAACCGGCTCACGGCGTTTCTCGCCGTGGCTTCGATCGTATCCTACGTGTTCGTGTACACGCCGCTGAAGCAGCGGTCCTCGCTGTCCACACTGGTGGGCGCGATCCCGGGCGCCCTGCCGATCATGGGGGGATGGACGGCCGCTCATGGAGACCTGGGGCCGGGCGCATGGGCGCTGTTCGGTCTCCTGTTCTTCTGGCAGTTGCCGCACTTCCTGGCGCTCGCCTGGCTGTTCCGGGACGACTACCGGCGTGGCGGCCTGAAGATGCTGGGCGTGCAGGATCCGGAGGCGCGCCAGCCCCGGGCGCAGGCAGTGCTGTATGCGGCGGCCTTGCTGCCTGCGAGCCTGTTGCCGGTGGCGATCGGGCTCTCCAACGGATTCTACGGGGTCGCTGCGCTCCTGATGGGCGCGGCCTATCTCGTGGCGGCGGTCCGCTTCTTCGGACACGCGGACATCAGGTCCGCGCGGCGGCTCTTCCGGACGTCACTGCTGTATCTGCCGGTGGTCCTCCTCGCCCTCAGTCTCGATCGGGGCACGTATCCGGGAGCGCCGGTACCCACGGACGCCGTGACGGCGGAGGCGACAGCCCCCGCCCCTTCCTGATGTCCACGCGTCGTGTCCTGCTGGCCAGCCGCAACCTCCACAAGCTGGCGGAACTCAGAGCCTTGCTGGCGGATCTGCCGGTGGAGATCGTCTGTCCGCTGGATGTGGGCATCGCGGAGGATCCGACGGAGGCGGGCCTCGAGGTCTGGGACACGTTCGCAGCGAACGCGCTCGCCAAGGCGGCGTGGTTCCGCGCCCGCAGCGGCCTGCCGACGCTGGCGGACGATTCCGGTTTGTGCGTGGATGCCCTCGAAGGCGGGCCGGGCGTGCATTCCCGGCGCTTCGCCCCCGCCACCTGTGTCGGCGCCGACGGCCAGGATCCCGCCAACAATCGTCACCTGCTGGGCCTGCTGGACGATCGCGCCGACGAGGAGCGTGGCGCCCACTACGAGTGTGCGCTCGCCCTGTTGGATGACGGTCTGCAGGTCGTGACGAGCGGACGCGTGGACGGTCGGATCGCTACGGAGGAGCGCGGCTCGGGTGGTTTCGGATACGATCCGCTGTTCGTCGTGCCGGAATTCGAGCGTACGTTCGGCGAGCTTCCGCCGGAGGTGAAGGCCGAGCGCAGCCACCGGGCACGGGCCGTCAAGGCGATGCGCACGTGGCTCGTGTGACCTCCGTGTGCAAGACTCGCGACAGCCGTCGTCATTCGGGGTGACGGATGCTCGAAGGCGCCACGGCGCGGACAGCCAAAGGGACGATGTGAGTACCGACTGGGCGCACATCTACGAAACCACCTGGGACGATCTCGTCCGGTATCTCGACCGCAAGGTGTGGGACCCGGAACGGGCTCGGGACCTGGCCCAGGAGGCCTTCGTGCGTGCGCTGCGCAGTGCCGCGGACCCCGACGAACCTCGGGCCTGGTTGTTCACCGTGGCCGGAAACCTGGCCCGTGACGAGGCAAGATCGGCCGGACGCCGCAAGCGGCACCTGGAGCTGGTTCGAACCGAATCGGAGGACCTGGTCGAAGCACCCGGTGGAGTCGACGACGTGGAACTCGAGGGTCGGCGGGCCGCCGTGCGGGCGGCACTGGAGCAGCTGTCGGAACGGGATCGCGAGATCCTGCTGTTGTGGGATGCGGGGCTCAGCTACACGGAAATCGCGGATCAGTCCGGCCTGTCGGTCGGGGCGATCGGCACGACCCTGGCCCGCGCGCGCCGCCGCCTGGTGGAGGCGCACGGCGGGGGAGGGGAAGGACGAAATGTCGCACATAACTGACGGACTCCTGCATGCCCGCCTGGACGGGGCCGTGGGGCCGGAGCGGAAGGACGAGTGGATCCTCGCGGAGGCGCATCTCAGCGTGTGCGAGGACTGCCGCCGCCGGCTCGACGAGGAACGCCGGATTCGAGGTGTAGCCAGCGCGATCCTGGAGAGCGCTGCGTCTCCGATAACCGAGCGGCCGGGGTTCGATCAACTGATGGCCGCGGCGGGAGCCGGAAGCGGGGCGACAACGCCCCGGCGCGCATGGTGGCGCTCGACGTCGCGCCTCGCCTGGGCGGCCAGCCTCGTGCTTGCGGTCGGCGCCGGCTGGCTGGGCAGGGAACTGCTGATCCAGACGGGGCGGGAAATGCCTGCCGTCGTGACTACCGAGCAGCAGCAGGTACCGGCTGCGGAGAGCCTCGATCGCCTGGACGCCGCCGACGCGCGGGCAGGGCGGGGCGAACTCCGACTCGACGCGGACACGTCGAGGGACGACCTGGGCGAGAGAGGGCGTGCGGACGAGACCCCTGAGCCGAGCGCTGCGGATGCCCTCGTGTCAGACATGCAGAAATCACAGGCGGAGGAATTCCGAGCAGGAGAGCGGCAGGAGCGGGACGCAGGCGCGGACGTGGACGGGTTCGGGGACAACGCGGCAGCCATCCCCGATGACGAAGCCGCTCGCCGAGCAGCAGCTCCGCAGTTCGCCGGTTATGCTGCGGGGCCCGAATGCTTCGCCGTGAGCGATGCCATGGTGCGGAACAAGGCCGCCGCGGCCGCGGCCGCGCCCGACCGACTGCAGCTCCTGCCCGACGGGATCGCCACGGCGACTCTGGACGGCCAGGAACTACAGGGGACGTGGACGCCGGGCGAGGCCGACTCACTTTCGGTCTCTCTGTCGGGGGCAGAGGGCCAGTTGGAAATGCGGCTGGCCCGCGTCGAGTCCGGGTTGTCCGGCGGGATGAACTTCGCTCCCGTGCCGGCGGAGGTCGCGTCGAAGCTCGAGGGTATGGTTCGCGCTGACGCCGAGGTTCAGGCGGAGGGCGAAGCGGAGCCGGTCGG
>JAOTWC010000138.1 GCA_029863105.1 Gemmatimonadota bacterium
CTCCGGCGACCCCCCTGACGTAGCCCATCAGGAGGCCTCCCCCGAACTCGACCTGCGGCCCGACCCCGAACCACGTCAGCGTGTTGTCCGCCGTCTCGCCCGGACCGGCCGCGCCGGAGAGGGACAGAAGCCAGACATCGCCGCGGGCCCAGACAGGTCCTGCGACGTGACGCTGGACGAGTGCACCGACTCCGAGACCTCCGTCCAGGACATCTCCCCCGCCGCCGATCAACAGATTCGCCGACACGGCCGCGCCAGCCCGCCAAAGTGGAACAGGTGCCGCCTGAGCCGCCGCAGCGGCCGGCCACACCGCGAGCAGCAGCACCACACCCGAGAAAGAACGCATGCAAGGGCCCGATCGCTGAAGTATGCACGTCATCCGTCTGATAGCGGCCGCCGAAGATCGCGCCGGACGATGTTTCAAACAAGAGGATGCACCGACCTCACCTGCCGGAAGGAGAATGCCTGTCGCGGCGCCCCGCAAAACCGCATCATTCCGTCACATGGTCACCCTGATTGTCGTCGAGAATCCCTCGAACTGGCCGTTCAAGATCCAGGACGCCCGGGTGATCTCGGCACGCGCCTACCTGACAGATCCCGAGTGGAGCACCCGGAGATCTGTGAAGCTGTTCAATCTTTGCCGCTCGTACCGCTATCAGAGCACCGGCTACTACGTGTCGCTGCTGGCCGAGGCCCGCGGTCACAAGCCGCGGCCGCCGGTGGCCACTATCCAGGACATGAAGTCGGATTCCCTCGTACGGTTCGTGTCAGATGGACTCGAAGGGCTCATCCAGAAGAGTCTTGCGCCGATCAAGTCGGACAGCTTCGAGCTGTCGATCTACTTCGGACGCAATCTCGCGAAACGGTACGACAAGCTCAGCCACGAGCTGTCGCAGCTGTTCGAAGCGCCGCTGCTGCGCGCCACGTTCCGCCGCGAGCGGCGCGGCTGGCGCCTGCGAGGCATTCGTCCGATTCCGGCGAGCGAGGTTCCGGAATCGCATCGCGGGACAGTAGCCGCCTACGCGGAGGCGTACTTCGGAAACAACTCCGGCAGGCGGCGGCCCCGTTTCGCCTCCCGGTACGATGTGGCGATGCTGGTCGGTCCCGCCGATGAGCACCCACCGAGCGATGAACGAGCGCTGCGGCGGTTCGAGCGGGCGGCGAAGGAAATGGATCTGCGTCTCATCCGAATCACGAAGGACGACTACGGCAGGATCAGCGAATTTGACGGCCTGTTCATTCGCGCCGATACGCGGGTCGACGACTACACGTATCGGTTTGCGCGCCGCGCCGCGCGCGACGGTCTCGCCGTGATCGACCACCCGGACACGATCGTTCGCTGCACGAACAAGGTGTACCTCGCCGAGCTTCTCGAGCGCCACTCGATTCCGACGCCCCGTACGATGATCGTCCACGACAACAACGTGGAACACATCGCGACGGAACTGGGACTGCCCTGCGTCCTCAAGCAACCGGACAGTTCCTTTTCACTCGGCGTCGTGCGCGCCGACACCGCTGAACAACTCAGGACCGCCGTCAAGGCCCTGCTGTCGAAGTCGGACCTCATCGTGGCCCAGGAATTCGTTCTCACGGACTACGACTGGCGGATAGGCGTGCTGGACGGCGCTCCGCTGTACGCCTGCCGCTACTACATGGCCGACAAACACTGGCAGATCCTGAACTGGGAGGCGAAGGAAAGGGAGCGATACGGCAGGGTCGAAACGCTCGCCGTCGACGCGGCGCCCAGGGAGGTTGTGCGTCTGGCCGTCGAGGCGTCGGCCCTCATGGGTCCGGGACTGTACGGAGTGGATCTGAAGGACCTCGCCGCCGGCCCGCGCGTGATCGAGATCAACGACAACCCCAGCATCGACGCGGGCATCGAGGACGCAGAGCAGGGCATGGACCTGTACCGCCGCATCATGGGGGCGCTGCTCGAACGCATCGAGGCTCGGACACGGGGATCGCTCGCAACGTGACCCTGCATCTATTCGAGGGCTACGGCGTCGAGATCGAGTACATGATCGTCGATGCGGGCACGCTTGACGTGCGACCCCTCGCCGATCAGGTGTTGGGTGGAGAGGCCGAAATCGACTCCGGCGCACTGGCCTGGTCGAACGAGCTGGTCCTCCACGTCATCGAACTGAAGACGAATGGACCGGCGCCGGACCTGGCACCTCTCGCGGACCTGTTTCAGCGGGACGTCGGGCGGATCGACGAGGCGCTGACACCGCTGGGTGCGCGCCTGATGCCGACCGGTATGCACCCCTGGATGAGCCCGGGTCAAGCGCGGTTGTGGCCACACGAATACACCGCCGTGTACCGTGCCTTCGACCGGCTGTTCTCATGCAGACAGCACGGCTGGTCGAACCTGCAGTCCACGCACATCAATCTTCCATTCTGCGGCGACGAGGAGTTCGGGCGGCTGCATGCGGCGGTTCGACTCGTGCTCCCGCTGCTTCCGGCGCTCGCCGCCTCGTCGCCCCTGCAGGAAGGTCGTCCGACGGGTCTTCTCGATACCCGGTTGGAGCATTATCGGAACAACTCCCGGAGCATCCCCCTGGTCGCCGGCGACATCGTTCCGGAGCCGGTCTATACGCGAACAGACTACGAGGCGCTGCTCAGCCAAATCTACGACGCCGTCCCGGAGCGAGTGCTGCACCACGAGTGGGTAAATGCCCGAGGTGCCATAGCCAGGTTCGACCGGAACGCCATCGAAATCCGCCTGCTGGACGTCCAGGAGTGTCCGGCGGCCGATCTTGCGATCGTGGAACTGGTCGTGGCGACGTTGCGGTCGCTGGTCGAAGAACGGTGGTCCTCGACGGCCGATCAGAAGCAGATGCCTACCGCGCCGCTCGCGACAATCCTGCGTGAGACGTTGCGGAGCGATGCGCAGGTCAGCGACGAAACGTATCTGGAGCTGCTGGGCCTGAATCGGCCGATGTCCGCGCACGAGATCTGGCTACAGCTGGCCTCTGCCCTCGGCCATCCCGTCCCCCGGCTTCCGCTGGCCCAGCGCATTCTGACCGCCCTCGAGACGGAGTCCGTGCACCAGGTTTACGGTCGGTTGTGCGACTGTCTGCGGAGCGGTGAAGTCTTCAACTGAACCTCCGGCGCCGTGTCGGTGCGCGGCGCCGGAGGCAGTTTACTGCAGTTGAACTGCGGGTTACGTGGTCTCGTTCTCCGCCTGTGCGTCGGCAACGAGATCTTCCGGATCGACCCTGACCTCCACTTCCGGTGCATAGTCGATGACGAACGCGACGCGGCGATTCACCAGGCCGGCTTCGCCCGGTCCCTGCGCGCCCGCCTCAACCAGTCGCGTCTCACCGTAGCCGATCGTCTTGATCTGCGCGCGGTCGAGACCGCCGACGGATCGCACATAGTCGGCGACCGCGCCCGCCCGCCGCTCCGACAGGCGCTGATTGTACGCCATCGAGCCGGCCGGATCCGCGAAACCCTCCACCGTGATCAGGGCGCCCTCGAAGTGATGGCTCACGACGTCAACGAACCGATCGAGCAACTCCATGTCGACGGTGCGGATCGTCGCGTCGTCGAAATCGAAATGGATGGGCGTGGCGAACCGGATTCCGGTTTCCAGCCGGGCCACGGTCACGTCGAATTCCTCGCGCAACACACCCAGCTCGGCCTCGAGTCCGTCCATGCGCGACTGAATCTGGGCCAACTGCTCTTCGGTGAGCGTCGCGCGTGAGTCCAGACCCGCGATATCCGCGCGGATAGCCGCGATATCGGCGTTGTATACGTCCTGGTTGACCTTGGCCGCGCAGCCGCTCGCGGCAAACGCGACGAATGTGGCGAAGCCGACAGCCAGCGGCCGGGATCCAACTGCGAAGTTCTTCACGGCATGATGCTCCTGGAAAAGGGAAGGTCAGTCAGTGGGCCGCTTCGGCTCCGACTCGGATTCTGTCTCCAGCTTCACCGGCAGGGCCTGCAAGAGCTCGAGCTGGAGAATCGAGCCGGCCGGCACAAACACGTGTGTATCCTTCGTGAGCAAGGCGACGCCCGTTCCGGCGGCCGCGCCCACGACCGCACCCCCGATGGCGTCCCCGACATCGCCGCCGGCCAGTCCTCCGACGATGGCCCCGGCTGCTGCTCCTCCGCCGATCTTCTTGCCCTCATCCTTCATCTCGGACTTGCGGGTGGGCGCAAACTCGACGAGCGAAGCGTCGATCGCTCTCGACTCGCCGCGCACTTCGATGTCGGTGAATTCGAGCTGGGCGCGCGGCGGATCCTCCTGCAACGTCAGGATCTTTCCGTGCACCACGGAGCCAGCGGGAATGAGCGTCTCGCCCTCGGCATCGAACACGGCCGTCGACACCGTGGCCGTAAACCCGCTGCCCCGGCCGTGCACGTCCGAGTCGAGCGTCTGGTTGAGCCTGACTTTCAGCGTCGTGCCGGCCGAAACCTCGGCCTGGTCGGCTGCCACGCCTACGCCGCACGCGACCAGCGCCGCCGCTGCGATGATGGAAGCTGAACGTATGCCTCTCGACATTTTCGGTACCTCTCGGGTTTTGCCTGATCGTACTCCGCCTGTCGGGCAGCGCCCGCGCGGCACGTGCTGATACAGTGCGCATAGCAATCCACGTGCCTCATCGTGCGTAGTACGTAAATGATTTGATGAATGCATATTAGGCACGGGCAGGAACCTCCTGGTCGCATCACGTCCGGGTCAAATGCGGGAGAATTTCCCCGTCGTCGACCCACTCCGACGGGTGAGAATTCCCTGAATCGGTACCCAAAAAAGTTGATTCAGGGCAGATCGCCGGCGAGATTGACGCCCCCTGGAATGCGGAGGCGCTGATGCAACGGGATGTGCCGGGTATTCTCGTCGTGGATGACGACGAGACGATGCGCGAGGTCCTGACCGTTCGACTGGAGGACTGGGGTTACGAGGTCAATACGG
>JAOTWC010000140.1 GCA_029863105.1 Gemmatimonadota bacterium
CTTCGGCCCAGTACAGGCCAAGGCATCGGCCGCGGCCCGCAATTCCGCGTGGCGGCGCAACACGGCTGGTTGCAGGTCGTTTACGGCAAGTCCACTCAGCACGTCCCAATCGGCCAGTTCAGCTGCAGGCGGCAGTTCGCCGGGTGCCGACCAGTCGCGCTGAAGCTCATTCTCGATGTCCGCCCGTCGCCAGGCGTAGGCGTCTGCAGCGGATACGCCGAAATCAGGCACGATGACCAGGACGGGTCGCGACGGGGGTGGTGTCAGGGGCAACAACCGGCATCCCCGCCCCCAGGCCAGGGCGAAGGGTACACCTGCTAGAAAGAACGGAACATCACTGCCCAGCCGCCCGGCCAGGGCCATCAATTGCTCGCGATCGAACAGATGATCGTGCCGTTGGTTCAGCCCGGCCAGGACAGAGGCAGCGTCCGAACTGCCTCCCCCCAGTCCTGCCGCGACCGGAATCCGCTTGACGAGATGAATCGAGGCCGCCGACGACCGGCCCGATTTCTCGAAGAACGCGTCCGCGGCCCGCCAGGCGATGTTGGTCGCGCCGGCCGGCACTTCGAAGTCACCCCTGGCCTCCAGTCGCAGACCGGGAGCCTCGTCTATCACCAGTTCATCGGCCAGGCCGAGCCGCAGGAACAGCGTCTCGATCGAGTGGTAGCCGTCCACGCGCTGTCCGAGGACCCGAAGCCGCAGGTTCAGCTTCGCCGGCGCGAGCATCCTCACGAATCGACGCCACGGCCCCGGCTCAGATCCGTCAGTCGGAGCCCGACCCGTCTGAGATAGAGCAGTCCAAGCACAGTCACAGGAATAAACGTCAGGATGTGATAACTCGTGGCGAACCCAACCATCGCCGCCTCGGGAACATCCCACACGCCCAACCCGAGACGTGACGCGGCCTCGAACACACCGAAGAACCCGGGTGTGGACGGAGCGGCGACGGCGAATGCGATCATTGCCTGCAGGAAGATGGCCCCGGCAAACCCGGGCGCCGTGATATTGAACGCGAGCAATCCGAGCCAGATCGACGCGGCGAGGCATATCCAGACCGCCACGGTCCAGCCGAGGGCGCGAACGAACACGACGGGAGTGCTCAAGGCTCGAAGGCCCCGGACGAAGGAGTCAACCAGCCTGCGGACCCGGGCACTGAACCGGCGGGGTACAAGACGTCCCAATGATCGATCCCAGGCCTGCAGGGTTCCATCGGGACGCCGGGCCGCCAGGCCCAGGAACGCAAACCCTGCGAGAAACACGGCCGCCCCTACCACCGCGGTCCGCTGAACGAGCCCGGCCGCCGAGCTCTCCCCCAGCGGAAAGTCAGGCAGCAGGATCGTCATGGACAGGAGGAATGCCAGCACCAGACCGTCCAGTACCCTCTCCACAACGAGCGACCCGATGCTCCCCCCCAACGGTATTCGGCCCACGCTGGACAGGACGAAAGCTCTGACGAATTCGCCCAGCCGGGCCGGCAACACGTTGTTGGCTGCAAACCCGGCACACGTGGCGCCGAACCGCGTGTCGAAGTCGGTACCGTCGTGCTCAGGCTCGAGAAGGACTCGCCAGCGGAACGCTCGGAGCACGAAACTGAAGGTCGCAGCAACCACCGCGGCGATCATCATCCACGGATTCGCCGCCCTGAGTTCAGTCCAGACTTCGGACGGTGATACGTCCCGCAGCACCCACCACAGCAGAACAACCGTGATCACCAGACCAATCAGGGTCTTCAGACGAGAGCTCACGGCTCCAGTGACCGTTGAGTCGAACTGGCATCCCGCACCAACGTCTTCATCTCGCGAACCGCCCGCTCCATCCCGACGAACAGAGCTCGGCTCACGACGGAATGCCCGATATTCAGCTCCTCACAATGTGCGATCGCCGCGACAGGGATGACGTTGACGTACGTGAGCCCGTGCCCGGCGTGCACGGCGAGACCCAGATCCCTACCCAGGCGGGCAGCCGTCTCGAGACGCTGCAACTGACTCGTCCGTTCCGCTCCTCGAGAATTGGCATATTCACCCGTGTGCAGTTCGACGGCGTGAGCGCCGAGGTCGGCCGACCGGCGCACAGCGTCCGGCTCGGGATCGATGAACAGGGACGTGCGGATGCCCGCTTCGGCGAGGACAACCAGCGCGGCTTCGAGATCCGGACTGTCGGCAACGTCGAGACCGCCCTCCGTGGTCACCTCCTCTCGCTTCTCGGGAACCACGGTAACCTGGTGGGGAGTGAGGCCAATCGCGATCCGCCTCATTTGCGGTGTATTCGCAATCTCGAGATTGAGAGGGGTGCGAATCGTGCTCCGCAGTCGCTCCGCATCACGGTCGTTGATATGCCGGCGATCCTCGCGCAAGTGCACCGTGATTCCATCCGCGCCTCCAAGTTCCGCAAGGCAGGCCGCTTGAACAGGATCCGGTTCGTCGGCCTTTCTGGCTTCACGGACCGTGGCCACGTGGTCGATGTTGATGAACAGGCGCATGGCGGCAGGATACCACCCACGCAGGCGGCATGAAAGTCATCTGCAGCGACGTCAGGGCTCGTCGGCACCTTCCACTGTCACGCCTCGGATCCGGCGCCATCTGCCGAGGACTTCGACGGGCACGCGGGCCGTGAGCACAACACGCGAGTTTGTCTCGGCGCGGGATAGCACCTCGGCTTCCCGGTATGCCTCGGCGAGTGTGCGACCGTCCGTTGTCGGCACAGACAACCTGACTGTCGGTCGGTTTGCCGCGCACCGGCGTCGCAATTCGTCCGTCAAGCTGTCCAGACCTCCCGGCTCGACGACCGATGTGAGCACATGGTCACCATGAAGTTCGGCGCTTCGACTCCGAAGCGCATCTTCCTCCCCGTGCGTCAGCTGATCGACCTTGTTGAACGCGAGCAGGACAGGCCTCCCGGAGGCGCCGAGATCGGACAGCACCCGATCAACGGCCTCCGCCTGGTGCTCCCAGCTCGGCGACGACACGTCGATGACGTGTACCAGGAGGTCTGCTTCGGAAATCTCCTCGAGGGTCGCACGGAAGGAAGCGACAAGGTGGTGTGGAAGTTTGCGGATGAAACCCACGGTGTCGGTCAGGAGGACGCGGTATCCACCTTCGAGCTCAACCGCGCGGGTGGCGCTGTCGAGCGTGGCGAACAGCCGGTTTTCCACGAAGACGTCGCCGCCCGCCAGTGCTCGAAGAATCGAAGATTTACCGGCGTTCGTGTACCCCACGAGGGCAATGCGCACCTCCCCCTGCCGTGCCTTGCGGCGCGTCGCACGACCGGCTGAAATCTGCTTGAGCTGCCGCCGAAGTCGAGAGATTCGCCGGTCAATGATCCGCCGATCCGTTTCGAGCTGGGTCTCGCCCGGCCCCCGCGTTCCAATTCCCCCCTGCGTGCGAGACAAGTGCGTCCACATCCGCTTCAGTCGTGTCCTGAGATATTGGAGCTGAGCAAGCTCTACCTGGAGACGGGACTCAGCGGAGCGCGCGCGCAGAGCGAAGATATCCAGGATCAGTTCCGTGCGGTCCATGACCCGTATTCCGAGCCGTTTCTCGAGGGCGAACCCCTGCGCCGGCGACAGATCCTCGTCGAACACGATGAGGCTGGCACCCTGTCGCTCGGCAACAGCGCGCAGCTCGTCGGCCTTTCCGCTGCCGATGTACAGGCGAGGGTGTGGCGCCGAGAGCCGCTGAACGAGGGTGGCGACCACTTCGGCCCCGGCTGTGTCCGCGAGCAACCGGAGCTCCTCCAGGTGTTCGTCGACGACCGTGTCCGACTCGCCTGCACTGGGCGCCGCCACCAGGACCGCACGCTCGACGGGCGCCCGCAGTTCGATCAACTCGCCCCCGATGTTTCGCCTCCCTGGCCGGCTTCCGTCCTCATGCGCTCGATTCGAACGAGGCGCTCGGCAATCGCCGCTTCGCGACCCTGCTGGCCGGGTTTGTAGAACTGGGCCCCGGCCAGGACGTCGGGCAGATACCGCTGTGGCGCCACGCCTCCGGCCCAGTCATGGTCGTAGCGATATCCGCTCCCGTACCCCAGATCGTTCATCAGGGCGGTTGGCGCATTCCGGAGGTGCAGCGGAATCGGCTCGGCAGGCGTCTGGCGAGCCGCCTCGCGGGCCGCCGCCAGAGCCCGGTACACCCGATTCGACTTGGGAGCGATCGCCAGGTATAACACCGCTTCCGCCAGGGCCAGTTCTCCCTCGGGCGATCCGAGCACCTCATACGCCTGCCTGGCATCCAGACACAATCGCAGTGCAGCGGGGTCGGCAAGCCCAATGTCCTCGACCGCCATGCGAATCAGCCGCCGCGCCACGTAGATCGGATCCTCGCCGGCTTCGAGCATGCGCGCGAGCCAGTACAGAGCGCCATCTGCATCGGATCCGCGAACGGCCTTGTGCAGCGCCGAGATCGAGTTGTAATGCTCCTCTCCCGACTTGTCGTACCTGGGAATCCGGACCTGGAGCGCCCCCTCGATCGTGTCCAGCGTGATGCGTCCACCCGGCCCGGCCAGATCGGCCGCCGTCTCCAGCGTGTTAAGCGCCCGTCGGGCATCCCCGTCGGCCAGGCCGGCCAACCGGTCGATCGCCGGCTCCTCGGCAACGAGTCCCTGACCTCCCAGTCCTCGCTCGTCCATCAGCGCACGCCGACAGAGCGTGGCGATCGCCTCGGGAGCCAGCGGTTCAAGAACGAACACTCGTGTCCGACTGAGGAGCGGCGCGATGACTTCGAAACTCGGGTTTTCCGTCGTCGCGCCGATCAACACGACCGTTCCGGCCTCCACATGAGGGAGCAGAGCGTCCTGCTGCGCCTTGTTGAACCGGTGGATTTCGTCGACGAACAGGATCGTGTCACGACCTGTAACCCTTCTG
>JAOTWC010000141.1 GCA_029863105.1 Gemmatimonadota bacterium
GCCCTCGCGCCGCTCCCGCTGCTGGAACGTCGTGATCATCCGACCGTAGTCCTGCGTCGTGGTCAGGACCTCGTCGCCCGGTTGAAGGTCAATGCCCAGCTGGCAGATCTGCAATCCCTCGGAAGCCCCCCTCGTGAGGGCGATCTCCTCGGGGTCGCAGGCCCACTCGCGGGCCATCCTCTGTCGCACACCCTCCCGCTGCGGCTCCAGGATGCGCCACATCGTGTAGGCGGGTGCCTCGTTGGAGTAGTCGAGGTGCCGCTTCATCGCGTCCTGGACATACGCGGGCGATGGGCTCACCCCCCCGTTGTTCAGGTTGACCAGCGTGCGGTCGACGGTGAACGCCTGGGCGACCTCGGCCCAGAAGTCTTCGTCGCGGGCGACGGCATGCGACGGTCCGGAGGGCGGGGCTGGCAGCGGCGCGCTGGCGCGGGCCAGTCGAGGGGCAAACGGAACCCCCGCGACGGCGGCGGCAGTCGGGAGTCCCACGGAAGCGACGAATCCTCGGCGGCTGATCATGCTCCCTCCCCGGGCGGTGCAATTCAGCAGGACAGCCGCGGCGGCGGGTTCCCCTGCGGTCGTCCGAGCGTATTCTACGGCTTGCCCGCGGGCGACCCAAGCCAACCGCAGTTATGGACCTAGTTGCCGTTGCCGGACAGGGAGAGCGGCGTCTCGGTTATCGAGCCCGTGGCACCGGAGCCGAAGGACAGAAGTTCGAGCGTTCCCTGCCTGGCGACTACGCCGCGCACGATACCGAACGGCACATCGGCGCTTACCCACACGTCCCCCCCGTCCGCGAACCGGAGATGGGTCGTCGGGAAGGAGCCGGCGGTCACCGTGACATCTTCCGCACCGATCACCTGGGCCGTGCGGCACTGTGCTTCGATATCCGAGAGCGGTCCGGACATCGCGGTCGATTTGTACTGCTGGAGAACGGCGTCAGGAATGATCACGGCCGGCGTGACGCCGGTCTTGGTCACGGCAGATTCGATCTGATCCGGTCGGAACGGAAAGCCGGGAACCTCCAACTGGATGATCGACGATCCCTGCTCGTTGACGGCGGTGATCTCGTACCAGGTGGCTCCTCGAGTGGAGACGAGCGCGAACCGCATGTCTATGGTTCCCAGCGATCCCTGCATGCGCTGCTCGGCCCACGCGCCGACTCCGCCATTGCCGAGAGCGACGCACGCGGCGTCCAGATCCTGCGCGCCGGCGGATGTCGGCGACACAGCCAGAACTGCGGCAACGAGAATCAATGAACGGACGTTGAATCGCATGGTCATCTCTCTATGTCGTGCAACATGGGGCCTTTCACGGCCGAATCTGATACGTTGATACTACGGACGACCCCGGTAGATCCGACCGATCTGCCTTGAATCGTGCGGGGCGCTAGGTTCGACTCGCTTCGCACGGCGGCAACGTGTAACGGGACAGGATGTATTCAGCATGGCCAATGAGATCAGTCTGGAGTGGGTTGACGACCTCAGATTCGAAGGGCGCGCGGGCAGCTCCATCGTTGCGATCGATGGCAATGGCGACCTGGGAACTTCACCGGTCGATCTGTTGCTGCAATCGATCGGGTCATGTGCGGGGGCAGACGTTGCGGATATCCTGAAGAAAGGCCGACAGGACCTGCAGGGAATGACCATCGAGGTGTCGGCGGATCGTCGTGTGGATCATCCTCGATCGGTGAAGCGGCTGGTGATGAAGTTCAAGATTCGCGGACCGGTGGACGAGGCGAAGGCCCGGCGCGCCGTGGATCTGTCGTTGGAGAAGTACTGCAGCGTGTTTCACTCACTTCGGATGGATGTCGCCCTGGACGTGGACGTCGTCGTAGCTCCCTGACGTCAGACGCGCAGCACCTTCTTGAGGATGCGGCGGGCCAGTTCGAGCCCCAGGACGAGCAGCACTTTCCTCATCACCTATCTCCCTGCGAGAGCGATCCGGTCATGGCCCCGTACGCGGGGCGGGCCGACCGGGTTTCGCCGATCGGCCCGAGGCGACTGCTTACCGATTACCCATCCCTGGCATTCCCGGCATGTCCTGCGGGGTTTCCGTGATCGTAGAGACCGCTCCACCGCCCGCTTCGACCAGGCTCATCGAGCCACCATCGCCCTCGGCCTTCACGAGGCCAAACGGCGCATCCTCCGAGACCCAGATTTCGCCCTCACCCATACCCTGATCGGCGGGTCGGATATGGTACGCCTGGAACGTGCCAGCCGGAACTGTCACGGCCTCCTTGCCGAGCAACTCGGATCCGGCGCAGTTCTCGGTCATGTCGGACATCGGGAGGTCCATCTGCCCCTGCATCATCCCGAGCATCGTGTCAGGAATTCGCATCGCGGGCTGGCCGCCAGCCTTTACGACGACGCCCTGAATGTCATCCGTTCCGAACGGCCACGACGGAACGAGGAGCTGCATCACCATCTTCTGTCCGCTCATGTCCATACTCAACTCGAACCACTGTCCCTCGTCGTCGGCAGCGCCCTCGGGGATCAGCGCGAAGCGCATCGTACCCTGCTGGCCGTCGGCATCGACCTCGTACTTCGCCCAGGCACCCACCTCGACGTCCGACAAACTCTCGCAGACGGCGGCCATGTCCTGCGCGAACAGTCCGGCCGGCGCCAGAGCGACCAATCCCAGCGTGGCTATCGCGGAAACGGCTAATCGCATCTTCAATGCTCCTGTTAGGTGAACGGGTAGTGGCGGCAAACTGGCCGGCAACGCCACCGGGCGCCAGCGGGGCGAGCGGCCGTGCCGCGGACGCGGGTGGAGAGTGGCGTGCAGTCGCAGTAGTATGGGCCCGTCGGAGGGGTGGCAGAACGGCGAATGCACCGGTCTTGAAAACCGGCGCCCGCAAGGGCTTGTGGGTTCGAATCCCACCCCCTCCGCTGGACAGTGAGTGGGGATGTGATCCTCACCGCCGGTACGTTTGCTCCAGGCGGTCACAAACGGGTCTCGCCGCAGCGCGGCTCGACGGCGAATCCCACCCCCTCCGTTAAACTTCTGAATAGCCGCGAACCGGTCACCGGCTAATGCATTGCGTGATCGCAACCAAATAAGAAGTGACAGATCGGAATGACATCGTGGAAAAGGCAAGCGACCAAGAAGAAGAGGATAATGCCGGCCAACGCGAAGATTAATAACCGATGATGCCGCTCCATCGTCGCGGACATTGTCGTCATGGTGATTACCTCCTCCAAATGGACTGCGGTGTCAGGGGCAAGGACCGCCCGGCGAGGCAGCCGAGTTCGTTGGCGCGTGTCGGTAGTGACAGACAAGGCTATCGAATTGTCTGAATAATGGATTAACTTATGGCCTTGGCGACACCGGTCAACCACCGTTCCTTCAATCAACAAACCAAGGTCGTGGACATGGGAAGAACAGATGTCCAGCGAACTGGCTACGAGCCGACTCAGCTGGCCAGGGTCCAGACGGAATACGCCATCAGAAGACGGCGGCAGGCGATTTCCACCATTCCGGTAGGTGCCCTGGGGCTGGCCGTCACCATCAGCGGAGGTGGGCTGTTCGGTTTGGGAGGTTCGGCGGTCCTGGTCGTGGTGGGGGCAGTCGTACTGTCCTTCTTCGGATTCAGTGTCTCGAACTGGCGCTGTCCCGCCTGCG
Organism: Gemmatimonadota bacterium; assembly: GCA_029863105.1. Classification (GTDB taxonomy): domain Bacteria; phylum Gemmatimonadota; class Gemmatimonadetes; order Palauibacterales; family Palauibacteraceae; genus JARFPW01. Next base: position 3,625 of record JAOTWC010000141.1, read on the forward strand.
ACCGATACCTGGGTCAGCGTCTGAATCCCTCGGAGTGCCCCTCCTGTGGTCAGGCGCTCCGGAAGTAGCCGGAAAAAGAAGCGGGCCGCTCCGATGACTCGGAACGGCCCGTAACCCTTCAATCAATGAAGCCTAGAGCTGGACGACGTTCTCCGCCGCTGGTCCCTTGGCTCCCTGCACGACGTCGTATTCGACGACGGCTCCCTCAGCAAGGCTCTTGAAGCCCTCGCCCTGGATGGCGCTATGGTGAACGAAGCAGTCCTTGCCCCCGTCCTCGGGAGTGATAAACCCGAAGCCCTTTTGATCGTTGAACCACTTCACTGTTCCCTTGGTACGCATAATCGCGCTCCCTAAGTGTTCGAGTCGGAGCTACGATAACACGTATTACCCGACTACTATGAACGTGCGCGGATACCCGCGCGTGTAGCAGACCACTGTGGTCTTTCGAACAATATACGAAAATATCGACCGTTGCACGATACCCGGGGTCAGATCACCAGAACACGGGCCCCGGTCCCGCCCCCCCGCTTCAGATCTCGGAGAGCCCGATTCGCTTCTTCCAGGCGGTACCGGGTGACGGTCACTTCGATCGGGATCGCCGCAGCAAGGGGCAGAAAGTCAACGATATCCGGTCCCGTGATGTTCGCCACGGTCTTCAATTCACGCTCCATCCACAGGTGCGTTTCGTACTCCAGGTCGAGCAGACATATCTGATCCGTCGCCTCTTTCCGAATGGCATTGATCACCAGTCGACCGCCGGGGGCCAGGTTCTTGAGAGCGTGGACGACGGGTTTCCACACCGGCGTAGTGTCGATCACCGCGTGCAGCGGCCGTGGTGGAATGTCCTCCGTTGCCCCAGTCCAGGTGGCGCCCAACTGCCGGGCGAACTCGCGTGCGGTCGGATCGCGGGCGAAGACGTATACCTCGCTGTCGGGGTACATGTGCCGCGACAGCTGCAGGACGAGGTGGCCCGACGCGCCGAAGCCGGTCAGCCCGAGTCGCTGCCCGTTCTCCAGGCATGCGAGCCGTAGCGCCCGATACCCGATGGCGCCGGCACACAGCAGGGGAGCGGCTTCCTCGTCAATCAGTCCGTCGGGGATCCTGTACGCGTAGCCCTGCGGGACGGTCAGGTACTCGGCGTAGCCGCCGTCCACATCGCGTCCGGTAGCCCGGAACGCCTCGCTCACATTCTCGTTCGGGCTTCCGTCCGACGAGTGGATCCA
>JAOTWC010000142.1 GCA_029863105.1 Gemmatimonadota bacterium
CGCGCGGCCTGTACGATCAGGCCGTGCTCCTGGCCGTCGTCTGCCTGGCCTTCTTCCTGTTCGTTCCCCTTCCGGATGCGTACTGGCCGGACCTGTTCGTATCGAGACCCCACTCGCTGGGCCTGGCGGTCGTGTTTCTGCTGACGCTGGTCGGATTCCTCCGCAAGGGCGACTGGCGGCGCGAACCGTTCGAACACTGGCTGATTCTCGCCCTGATCGTCTTCGTCGGCACGGAGGCGCTGTTCGACGCGACCTCCGGCGCGCCGTACGACCTGATGTCCGGCGTGGCCCACGTGCTCAAGATCGTGGCGTACTCGTGCGTCCTCGCCGGAACTGCAGTGAGTTCCTACGCACTGTTCTGGCGGGTGGAAGAGGCCGGCAGGGAGCTGGCGGAGACGAACCTGGAGTTGGAACAAGCCCGGGAGGTGCTCAGCGTGTATGCGGATCGATTGCGAAGTTCCAACGCGGAGCTCGAGCAGTTCGCGTATGCGGCCTCGCACGACCTCAAGGAGCCCCTGCGCATGGTGGACGGCTACGTGCGTCTTCTGGCGACTCGCTATGCGGGACAGCTGGATGAGCAGGCCGATCAGTACATCGCCTATACGATCGATGGCGTCGAGCGCATGCAGCAACTGATTCAGGACCTGCTCACCTATTCACGCGTCGAGACTCACGGGCAGCCGTTTGAGACCACCGAAGCCTCCCGTGCGCTGACCTGGGCGGTGGCGAACCTGGAGGCCGCGATACGGGAGAGCAGCGCTTCCGTCACGCACGACGCCCTGCCCGTGGTCGTCGCGGAGCCAACCCAGCTCGGACAGCTGTTGCAGAACCTCGTCGGAAATGCGATCAAGTACCGAGGCGAAGCACCTCCGGAGGTTCACGTGAGTGCTGACCGCGTGGATGATGCATGGCAGTTCACGGTCGCCGACAACGGGATGGGAATCGCTCCGGACGACAGGGAGCGCGTGTTCGAACTGTTCCGCCGCCTGGACGCGGGTGGGGAGCATCCCGGATCGGGGATCGGACTCGCCGTATGCAAGCGTATCGTCGAGCGCCACGGGGGCCGGATATGGGTGGATTCCGTCCCCGGGCAGGGCTCGAAGTTCAGGTTTACCCTTCCCGACAGCGAGGCACCCGGCTAGAGCCCGCCTACCTCCGTCCCGCGGCAGGTAGGGCACAATGCAAAGCGAACACCCCACCAATTCCATAGCGCCGTCGGCCGAAGTCTGCCGGCTGACCGCCTATCTGTCATTCTCGACAGTACTTTATGTCGCACCGTGCCCGACTTGAGGGCTGTTCCGCACGGGGCCTGGCTCTTGCTCCCTATCCCGTTGTCCTTATTGCGGATTGCTCAAATCTGGACGGTGGGAGAAGCCCGTGGGAAACTCGAAGGCCGACCGTGCAGCAGGAGGACCTCCTGTTTCGGACCTGGTAAACGCTGACCTGAGACAGTCCCCCGTTTTGCTCGTCGATTCAGACCCTGAATTCCAGGCGCGCTTCGAGGCCAACCTCGGCAAGTTCGGTTGCCGGCTCGAGATCCTCGTCGATCCCGCCAAGCTGGACTTCGCGCTCAAATCGCTGGAACCCGCGGTCCTGGTGATCAGTGCGGACAACCAGGAGGCCAACGCACTCGAGCTGACCGCCGATCTTCGAGCATCGGTTCGGTGGGCAGATCTGCCCATCTTCGTCGTTGGCAACCGCCTCGCCACCAAGGTGAAGCTGAGCGCCTATGAAGTGGGAGCGGACGCAGCTCTCTCGAAGGGGACCGGCCTCGGCGAGCTGACAGCCAGGTCACTCGGCTGCGTTCGCCGCTGGGCGGAGAGACCCCCCGATGCCGCGCGCGCGCCGGTCGTGGAGGGAGCCGAATCTGAATCGGCGATTGCCGTGCCCGACGTCGTCGTCGTCGAAGACGACACCACGCTCCAGGAGATGCTTCGCTATTCCCTCTCGAACCAGGGCTATGAAATCGCCGCGTATTCCAACGGCCGGGTCGCGCTCGATGCACTGCTCGTCATGGAAACCGGCGGTCGGCGTCCCGTCGTCCTGCTCGATGTGGACCTGCCGGGCCTGGACGGGTTCCGGATTCTCCAGGAGCTGACCTCCAACCGACCCGGCGCGTTTCAGGTCATCATCACCACCATGCACAGCAGTGAGGCGGCCCAGGTCCTGGCGATCGAGTCGGGGGCCCTGGACTACATCGTCAAGCCGGTCAGCATGCCGGTCACCCTCGCCAAGGTAGAGCGCCTGGTGAACGCCGGTTCGGGAAAATGAACGCCGCGGTGCTGGCGGTGATCGCGATCGGGCAGGCGGTGTTCATCACCCTCCTCCTGGCCCTGCTGGTGACGCGTCGCGTGGTGGGCGGATTATCCCGGCGGCGCGGCCTGGGGAAGATCGAGGCCTGCCTGGATTCGGTGAACTTGTGGTTGGCGGGACACGCTGATCAGCCGGCGCTGATCGCCGATCTGGAGGAGTTGTCGTTTTCCGAGCTGTCCGGCTTCCTGCAGCGGCTGTCCCTCCAGGTGGGCGGCGAGGATTGGGAGCGGCTGACCGAGGTCGTGCGCAAAACATCCTGGTTCGAGGAGGTCCGCGACCGGGCCGTGTCGAGGTACTGGTGGCGTCGTCTGCAGGCCACGCAAGCACTCATCGCAACGGCGACCCCCGCCGAAGAGCCCCTGGTCGAGGCGTTGATCCGGGACGAGCAGCCGGCCATTCAGCGAGCTGCCGTATGGTGCCTCCGTCGGGTCCAGTCGCGACGACTTTCGCGAGCCGTACTCGATCTTGCCGGAAGCCAGCCGCGCATCCTTCGGCGCCATATCCTCGAGGTGCTGGCCGAGAACCGGCAGCAGGTGCTGGGGCCGCTCGTTGACAGTCTGGCGATGGGCAGCTCGCGGGATGAACTTCGCACGTCGTTGACGCTGGCGGAGATGATGGGCGTCCCGAGCCTCCTCGAACACGTCCTGCCCCACGCGTCGAGTGAGGATCTCGAGGTCCGCATTTCGGCTGCCCGGGCCCTGGCCGCGTATCCCCACCCGAATTCCAGCCGGGCGCTCGTTGGCCTGTTGAACGACGACGCCTGGCAGGTCCGGGCGCAAGCCGCGACAGGCCTGGGCGCGATTGGGGCGCGTGAAGCCGCCTCTAACCTCGACGAGGCGATCACGGATCCGAACTGGTGGGTTCGCCTCCGCAGTGCCCTGGCGCTCCGGCGACTGGGAGAACCCGGAGTGCGTTTGCTAGAGCAGCGGACGCCCGAGCCCGACGCCTACGCGTACGAAATGGCCCGGTACGTTCTGGGGCTCGAAACTGCGGCTGTCGCCGAATACGGCGGAAGTCACGCCATCGATTTCTCCGAAGCGCTGGCTTCGGAGCAGGCGGCGTAGGAGCACTCCTGATGGCTGGTCACCTGATCAACGCTGCCGACTCGGTGCTCATCTGGTACTTCCTGGCACTCAATTCCTTCTACGGGTTGCTGCTGGCGCTCTCCATACCGGAGATCTGGAAGCACTGGAAGCTCTCCAGCACCGACGAGGTGAGCCGGTACCTGTCCTCGGACGCGCTTCCTCCCATCTCGGTATTGATGCCGGCGTACAACATGGAAAGTTCGATCGTCTCCAGCGTCCGCGCCCAACTCGCACTCCAGTACCCGCAACACGAAGTACTCCTGATAAACGACGGGTCGACGGACGGCACCCTGGAGCGGCTGCGCGAAGCCTATGACCTGTACGAAGTACCGCCGGCGATGCCCAAGTCGATACCCACTCAGCACGTGCGCCGGTACTTCCGGGCCCGCAAGGCGGCTGGCCTGATGGTGGTCGATAAGGAAAACGGCGGGAAAGCTGACGCCCTGAACGCGGGTCTGAACGCGGCACGGTATCCCCTGGCGCTCGCCGTGGATGCGGATACGATGGTCGAGCCCGACGCACTGCTGCGCCTGGCCCGCGTCTTCCTGTCTGGGAGACCCGTGGTCGCAGCCGGTGGCACGATCCGGATCGCCAACGGGTGCCGGGTGCAGGACGCCCAGGTCGTGGAGGCGCGGCTGCCCCGGCAATCGCTCCCGCTCGTCCAGGTACCCGAGTATCTGCGAGCCTTCCTGTTCGGCCGTCTGGGCTGGAACCGCCTGGGTGGCAACCTGATTGTGTCGGGAGCATTCGGACTGTTCCATCGCCAGCACCTGCTCGAGATCGGGGGGTATGCGACGGACAACGTGGTCGAAGACCTCGACCTGGTCGTCCGGCTTCACCGTCACCTCCGCGAACAGGGCACCCCCTACGAAATCTCTTTCATCCCGGATCCCGTCGCCTGGACGGAGGTCCCTTCGGATCTCCGTACGCTCGGGCGGCAACGCGAGCGCTGGCACCGGGGCCTGATACTCACCATGCTCCGGCACCGATCGATGCTGCTGAATCCGCGCTACGGAACGGTCGGCATGGTCATGATGCCGTTCTTCTTCTTCGGCGAAATGCTGGCTCCCGTCGTCGAGCTGGTTGGCTACCTGCTGACAGGCTTCGGATTGTATTTCGGACTCATCGATCAGCAGATGGCGCTCCTGTTCCTGGCGGCCGCACTCGGCTACGGCATGATGTTGACCGTGTGGGCGGTAATCCTGGAGGAAGTGACGTTTCGGGCCTACACGCGCGATTCGGACTTCGCGCGCATGCTGCTGTTCGCCTTTCTGGAACCGTTCGGGTACCGCCAGCTGACGGTAGCATGGCGGCTGCGCAGCTTCTGGAGCGTACTGCGCGGCCGGACGCAGTGGGGCGAGATGCGCCGGACCGGATTCCAGGATGCGCAAGATAAAGCCGCGTAGGTTGTCGAGGGTGACCGCCCTCGCGATCGCGACCGTGCTCG
>JAOTWC010000143.1 GCA_029863105.1 Gemmatimonadota bacterium
GATCCATGAACAGCGAGTCCTGGAGCGTCGTCTCCAGATCGCTGAGGCTGGCGCTTCCCGAGATGTTCAGCCGCCCGGCCCGGATGCCCGACCGGAGGGACGCAGCGGTCGTCACGACGTCCGTGGCGGAATCTGCGCGAACGGCGCGTCGGGAGAAGTTGCCGGACCCGCTGACCTGGAGGTTGTTGAACGGACCGGCCCGGTTCTGGGGCGCCGCGAACAGCGTAACCGGTGAAGCGGACAGGCTGAAGCTCGGAAAAGTCGTTTCGGTGCGTCCGTCGTCCAGGAACTGACGGCGCCGGCCGCTGGCCGACAGGTTGCCGAACGAGAAGCGGTGGTTCAGGCCGATGTCCGAGTCCACGGTCTGGGTCTGATCGCGCGGATTGATACTCTGATCCTGGAAGATCCGCGTATTCTGGATGTAGTCCAACGATGCGCGCAGGGTGGTGTTGAGACCGATTTCGTGGTTGTGCGACCCCCGCAACTGCAGGTTGTTTCCCGTCGACGAGAAGCTCTGCGCATAGGTGACGCTTCCCTGAATGAACTGCTTGAGAAACCGGTAGCGGAAGCTGCCATTGAGGCGTGTGTAGTTCCCGCTGAACCAGTCCACGGTGGCCTGGGCATCCAGGTAGTCGTTGATGGCCCAGTAGTAACCGAAGTCGGTCACCTGGCGACTCGTGCTTCCCCCGGTCTGCACCACGTCATTCACGCCGAAGCGGGGCGGGATGATCCCGCTTCGTCTTCCCTGCCGGATGTCGGCCGCGAAGAACGGCAGCCAGAAGACCGGCACGCGGCTCACGTACAGCACCACCGGCCAGGCAACCAGTACGTTTCTGCTCACCATCTTGAGCTGCTTCGCGCGAAACGTGTAGTGCGGGACGTCGAGCTCGCAGGACGTGAAGGAACTGGCGGTCGCGTAGACCGTGTCCTGGGCGAGCGGGATCACGTTGCCCATGATCCGCCACGTCGTGCCCCCGTCGTCGAATTCGCTCTCGGCCTCGAATACGGTGCCGCGCAGCCGGTTGAGGTCGTAGTACAGAACGGAGTCGCTGGACACTCTGCGTCGGTCGGCGCCGAGCAGCTCGATCGACCGCCTCGCTTCGATGAACTTCCGATCGCCGAAGTAGCGGATCGTATCTGCGGCCAGCACATCTCCCGCTCGATTGAGCTGGGCACGCCCAAGGAGGTCCAGTCGCTCACTCGGAACCCCCACGCTCACGATCTCGCCGCGGTACTCCACCGCTACGTAGCCGGGCAGACCGGCCAGCACCCGGAAGATATCGTCCTTGTCCGGAAAGTCGCCGCCGCCGAGACCCTCTCGCCGATCGGCCACTTCCTGCCGGGACAAGCTGTCCCGGATCGCCGCCAGGCTGTCGGCGGAGATGCTGTCGGGAGAGATCCCCAGCGAGTCCAGGACGGTCGCGAGGCGGTCGTCGCGCACCGAGTCTTTCACCACGCGTGGGGGCCGGGGAGGACGATCCTGACCAGCGGCCGGAGCGGGAACCACCCACGCCGCAGCGATCAGGACGAGCGCTGCCCGAACGGGACGCCGCATCACACCGACGTCTCCTCGGGGCGCGCCCGACGGCCGACGAGCCGGACAAGTACGACCGACAGTTCGTACAGCAACAGCATGGGGGCGAGCAACATCAGCATGGTGCCCGGATCCGCCGGCGTAAGCAGCGCCGATGCCGCGGCGAGCCCGACGATCGCGTGGCGCTGGTACTTCCGGAGTCCTTCCGCCGTCACCAGGCCGAGCATCGAGAACAGGACGAGGACCACCGGCATTTCGAAGATCAGACCGAAGGCGAGAATCAGCCGCGTCGCAAACCGCAGGTACTCGTCCACGGTGATGATCGGGCTCAGGCTCTCGGCCTGAAACCCCAGCAGAAACTTCAGGCCGAAAGGCAGAACGAAGAAATACGCCATGGCGATGCCGGCGAGAAACAACACGAACCCGAGGCTGATCGCGGGCACGACGAATTTCCGCTCCCGCTCGTACAGCGCCGGTTCGAAAAACGCCCACGCGTGCCAGGCGAGAATCGGCAAGGCGAGGATCAGGCCCACGACGAACGACAGTTTGAACGTCACGATGACCGGCGTCGTGGGGCTGGTGAACAGGAGGTCCTGGCCCGGCAGCACGTAGTGAAACGGACGCTCGAGCACGCCGAGAACATCGAGTCCGGTCACGATGAAGAAACCGCCGATGGACAGGACGACCAGGGCAGCCAGGCTCCAGATCAGTCTGCTGCGCAGTTCCTCGAGGTGGTCGAGAAACGGCATCTCGCCGCTGTCCTTGCGCAGGCTGCTAGCCCTCCTCCGGCTTCGTCTCCGACCCGAATAGATCCTGCTGGCCGCGGGCCCTGTATCGTGCCTTGTTGACCAGCTCCCGGACCTCTTCCATGAACTCCGTTGTGTCCTGGAAGTTTCGGTAGACGGACGCGAACCGCACGTAGGCAACCTGGTCGAGCGCCCTCAGCTGCTCCATCACGTGCTCGCCGATCGACTGGCTGCTGATCTCCCGATGGTCCGCCGCCTCGATCGCTTCCTCGATCCGGTCCACCACCTCCTCGATCATCGCCAGCGAGACGGGGCGCTTGGCGCAGGCAGTCCCGATGCTGCGCAGCAGTTTCGCCCGGTCATATGGCTCGATGGCGCCCGTCGTCTTCCGGACGGAGAGAGGCTCGTGCTCGACCTGTTCGTAGGTGGTGAATCGTTTCCCGCAGGCGAGGCACTCACGGCGACGGCGGATCGAACGAGCCGCACGACTCAGCCGTGAATCGACGACTTTGTCCTCGACGTGGTTACAGGCGGGACAGCGCATGGGGCGCGGCCCGACTAGTCCGGAAGCTGGGCGAGTTCGCGTCGCGCCAGTTCGACCTCGTCGCTGCCGGGATATCCCTGGACCACCCGGTCGAAGTAGGTCCGGGCGTCGCTGACGTTCCCGCGGCGGAGTTCGATCTGGCCGCTCTTGTAGAGTGCCGTGGGAGCGCGGCGAGAACTGGGATGCAACTCCAGCACGCGGGCATATTCCCTCAGCCCGGCGTCGAGGTCGCCGGTTTCCGTAAACGTCTCGGCCCGATAGTACTGGGCGTCCGACGCGAGATCGTCGTTCGGATACAGCCTGAGGAACTCGTCGAACCCCGCGCGTGCCGTCTCGTAGGAGCCCCGGCGGAACTGACGCACGGCCGCGTCATACAGTGCCCCGGGTTCGCCGACGGTCTCGGCCCGTCCGTCGGCCGACAAGAACCCACCCGCGTCCTCCGGCACCGTCATCGCCCCCCCGGCTTCGAGCCGCGCAAGCTGGCGCTGCGTCTCGCCGGTCAGGGCCAGGAGCTGGTTCAAGGCGGTGTTCAGGTCGAGAATCTGTCGCTGCAGATCCACGCGACCGGTGATGTCCCGGCGCTGCTGGACGTTGAGACTGTCCAGCAGCACCGAGCGCAGGCCCTGAATCTCGGCGATCAGCGAATCGCGCTGGGCCCGATCCTCTTCCATCTGAGCGTTGACATCGGTTCGCAGACCGACGACGTCGCTCTTCGTAGCGCAGCCTGCCGTGAGCAGGACTGCGATTGCTGCGCAGCTACGGCCGAACGTCAAAGTGCGTCCAGATTGCCGATGACGAACTCGGCCCGCCGGTTCTGTGCCCAGGCGCCTTCATCTGCTCCCTGCGCGACCGGACGCTCCTCGCCATAGCTGACTGTCGAGAACATATCGCCCGAAATGCCCAGGCCGGTGAGATACCGCACCGTGGACTGAGCGCGCCGCTGGCCGAGCGCCATGTTGTACTCGAGAGATCCGCGCTCATCGCAGTGTCCTTCGATCGTAATCCGAAGGTCGGGGTGTGCGCGCAGAACCTCGGCCTTTCGCTGAAGCACCGCGGCAGCCTCATCCGTGATGCGCGAGCGGTCGAATTCGAAATGCACGCGTTCCCTGAGCACGACGATCGCGTCGATCTTGGCGCTGATCCCGGCGACCATGTTCGCGCACTCCGTGCCCGCGTAGTCACGGTTGATCTGCTGCACGAGGCTTCGCGCCTGGTTCACGTCACCCGCGGCAACGGCGGCCGTCGCCTGCTCGCAGAGTTGCATCGCGGCCGCTTCCCGTTCCGCGGCGCGGGCCGCGGCAATGCTGTCGGGATCAGGCGTCGGCGCCGCCTCGACGACCGGCGGCGGCTCAGGCGGTGGCGGCGCGCCGCCACAGGCCACGGCGCCAGCGCCGATAAGGACCAGCAGGGCTGCGATACTTGTGTTGCGGTGCATCTCTTGCTCCTTCGAGTCAGAACGGGTGTTGTCTATGGTCGACGTCCGGATCGCCAGTCTGAGCGGGCCGGATACCGCCTGCATTGTAGCTTGCCCGCAACCATCTGCCAAGACGGTTTCGGCGCGCCCCGACTGGCCTGACGGCCGGCTTCAGGGCAGCGAACTCGACCAGTCCGCCAGTTGATCCACGCGCCCCGACGTGAGGGTCCGGACCCGGCCGCTCACCGTATCCAGAATGAGCAGCGAGTTTCCTCTCCGACCCGCCGACGAAAACACGAGGTGGCGCCCGTCGGGGGCCCACGACGGATCCTCGTTGTTGCCGGACGAGGTCATGACACGCCGATCTGCGCCGTTCGGGTTCACCGTCACGATTTGAAACGTGTTTTCCACCCACGCCTGGTAGGCGATCCGGTCACCCCGTGGAGACCAATCCGGCGACGTCGCGTACCCCCGCTCGCCGAACACGTAGCGGCTGATCAGCTGGGGGGCGCCACCTCCCGCCGGCATCACGTAGACTTGAGGGTTGCCGAGCGGCGACGACGTGACCGCGAGCCGATCGCCGCCGGGCGAGAATGCCGC
>JAOTWC010000144.1 GCA_029863105.1 Gemmatimonadota bacterium
AATGGTTGACATCGACGCTGGATTGCGCAACGGTGGACCGGCGGCGCATATCTGGACCATGTCTGACCTCCACACCACAGGGCACCGCACGCAACGCTCGGTTTGGCTGTACACATTCGGCTGCAAGGCGAACCAGTACGACACCGAGCGCATGCGTCAGGAGCTCGAGAGCCGCGGTGCGCGGATTTCGGCCCGCGTCGAGGAAGCGGACACCGCGGTGCTCAATACCTGCACGGTCACGGCGGCGGCCGACGCGGCGGCCCGGCGGCTGGTTCGGAAACTCCATCGCCGTCAGCCGGACCTGCGGGTCGTTGTCGCAGGCTGCTCCTCCGCCCTGCACTCGGGTGAGTACCGTGCCCTGCCCGGAGTATCGGACGTCATCGAAGGGCACGACGCCGTAGCCGTCGCCGCTGCGGTGGCGCCGGAGGCAGATCTGGCAGGAACGGACGAAGAGCCGATCGGTGGCGTGCTGCTTCGGTCGAACACGCGAGGTGCACGAGGTTGGCTGAAGATCCAGGACGGATGCGACCGGAAGTGCTCTTTCTGCGCGACGCGTCTTGCCCGTGGGGCCAGCCGATCAAGGCCCGTGGATGAGGTCCTCGCCGAAGCGCGACTGCAGAGCGCCTCGCATGCGGAACTCGTCCTGACGGGAATTCACATCGGCCATTACGGTCGAGATCTCGCGTCACCGGTGACGCTCGGTTCACTGTGCGCGCGAATCCTGGACGCCGTGCCCGGCATCCGCCTGCGGCTCGGATCCATCGAAGCCACGGAAATCGACGATGAAATCATCTCGCTGCTCGAAACGTCGGAAGGCCGACTGGCCCCGCATCTGCACATCCCGATGCAGAGCGGGAGCGATTCGGTTCTCCGACGGATGCGCAGATGGCATACGGGTGAGGCGTACCGTCGGCGCGTCCTCGAGATCGTGCAGCGAGTGACACCCCTCGGGCTCGGGGCTGACGTGATCGCCGGGTTCCCGGGAGAGACCGCCGCCGACCATGGGGCAACTCGCCAGCTGATCGAGGACGTGCCGTTTACGTATTTGCACGTGTTTCCGTGGTCGCCCCGTGAAGGCACGCCGGCCGCGGACCTTGGCAGCCGGGTCCCACAGACCGTGGCGGCAGGTCGCGCGCGCGAACTCCGGGAGTTGGGCATCGAACGGGGCAGAGCCTACACGCGGTCCCGGATCGGCGGCTCGGCCGAGGTGGCTGTCGAGACACCGGATTCCGGCCTGACGGGCGACTACCTTCGAGTCCACCTGCCGGCCAACGGACCCGACAGACGCCCCGGAACACTCATCAAAGTGCGCCTCGGGGGCTCCGTCGAAGGGGGGCTCCGGGCCGGCGCGACCGGGAGATCGGCCCTTCCGGTGCTGACTGCCGCGTCATGAGCCGAGTCCTCCGCCGCGTCTTCGCCCTCGCCGTTCTGCTGATCATCGTCCTCACGCTACGCAGCGTGGAGCCTCTGGAGATTCCGGGTGCCTCCACGGCGCTCACACTCGGAATCCTGCTGTTGTCTGCGTACATCGGCGGCCAGGTAGCCAAACTCGTCGGGTTGTCTCGAGTCACCGGTTACATCGCCATCGGCCTGGTTCTCGGACCCAGCGGCCTCGAGTTCCTCACCGACGGCGACGTCAACTCGCTGCAACCGTTTTCCAGCGTCGCCATCGCGCTCATCGCCATCACCGCCGGCGGCGAGCTCAGCCTCGAGCGGCTGCGAGGCGCCGGCCGCTACCTGGCTTCGATCACGCTGATCCAGAGTGCCACGGTGATGGTCTTCGTGTTCGGCGGTGTGATCGCCCTGAGCAGCTTCCTTCCGTTCACGACCGGCCGGGACCTTCCCGTCGTGCTGACGGTGGCGATGGTATTCGCCTCGGTTGCCGTGGCGAGCAGCCCATCGGTGGCGATTGCCGTGATCACCGACACCGAGTCGGCCGGACCCGTCTCGACCTCGATTCTCGGCGTCACCGTACTCAAAGACGTACTCGTCATCATCCTGTTTGCCGGTGCCCTCACGGTGTCGTACGCGGTTCTCGAGCCGGGACAGCCCGGCCAGTCGAGCCTCGCGATCGACCTGGCCCGCGAGATCGGCGGATCGATCGCGATGGGGGCATTCTTCGGGGCGCTCATCGGCGGTTACCTGCGCTGGATCAACGAACACCTGGTGGTGTTTACCATCGCCCTCGCCTGGATTCTCGTGGAAGTCGCCGCTTCGCTGCACCTCGAGCTGCTGCTCATGGCCCTCACCGCGGGTTTCACCCTCGAACTTCTGAACCCGAAACAGGGGGATGCGTTCGTCACCGCCCTCGAGGCGGCGTCGTTGCCCCTGTATGCGCTGTTCTTCAGTCTGGCCGGCGCAGCGGTGCACCTTGCGGAACTCGCGGCGGTGTGGCAGTGGGCGATTCTGTTCGTGCTCTTGCGGATCGCGGGATTGTGGGTCGGAACGATCATCGGCGCCCGGGTCGGCGGTGCGCCCCCTGCCGTGCGCAGGCACGCATGGCCCGGATTCATTTCGCAGGCTGGAGTGGCATTGGGCATGGCCACACTGGTAGCCCGGGAGTTCCCCAGTTGGGGCGCTGATCTGCAGGGATTCTTCGTGGGGCTAGTGGCGATTCACGAGTTGATCGGCCCGATTGCGGCCAAGTGGACGCTGGACCGGGCCGGGGAAACCGGACGGGCGCCGAGTCGCGCCGGCGTCAGCGGTCTGGCACATTAGGAACGTTCAGGCCCGACACTTGCACCACCATTCTGTCGGGAACCCGGGCGGAATGCTCGGGTTGTATCCGTTCGGAGGTTTGATTCCGACGACAATCGTCGTATCATTCATTGCCATCGGCGCTCCCGCGCCGATACCCGAAGCATCGCCGGGGTCTTTAGGTGTCATTCAGGCTGTGCCAATTGCCACCACCTTGAGGGACCATCCCCCGACGCTTTGCACGCAACAGACGAAATGGAAGTAATGTGACGAACGAAGGACAATTGGGCGTACTGCAAGTAATCAACAACCGGTCGGGATTTATCCGACGCCCACAGGCCGGATACACGCCGAGCGATGACGACATCTATGTCGGGCAGAGGCTGATTCGAAAATTCGGGCTCCGCACGGGAGACGAAATCGCTGGAGAAGCGGGTCCCGCGCCGGGGAACGGCAAGAGCCCCCCCCTGAAGCGTGTGTTTACGGTGAACGGAGTGCCCGCTGAACAACTGGGCGACCGTCCTGAGTTCAATCGCCTTTCCGCGCTGCATCCCAATGAACAACTCAAACTCGAATGCGGTCTCACGCGACTCGGGAGCCCGGATCCCACGAACCGGATCATCGATCTGTTCTGCCCGTTGGGGAAGGGTCAGCGCGCAATGATCGTCGCGCCCTCCAAGGCCGGAAAGACGATGGTTCTGCAGGCGATTGCCGAGGGGATCGTCAAGAACTATCCGGGGGCGCTGGTGATGATTCTGCTGGTCGACGAGCGGCCTGAAGAGGTCACGGAAATGGAAGCGTGCGGCTATGGCGAAGTCGTGGCGTCAAGCTTCGACTACCCGGCCGAACGCCACGTATCCGTGGCCGAGATGACACTCGAGCGTGCCCGCCGGCGCGTCGAACTCGGGCAGGACGTCGTGATCATCCTTGACTCCATCACGCGCCTCGCGCGCGCCTACAACCAGGTGGAAGAGGGCAGCGGGCGCACGCTGAGCGGGGGACTGGATGCCTCCGCGATGGACAAGCCGAAGCGGTTCCTGGGGAGCGCCCGGAAGGTAAACCCCGAGCAGGGTGGCGGCTCTCTGACCATTATCGCGACGGCGCTCGTCGATACCGGCTCCAAGATGGACCAGGTGATCTTCGAAGAATTCAAGGGAACCGGAAACAGCGAACTTGTCCTGAGTCGTGAGCTCGCGGACCGGCGGATCTACCCGGCGATCGATCTCAATGCGAGTGCCACGCGACGCGAAGAGCTGTTGCTGGGTGATGCGGCGCTCGCGTGCTCGCACGCCATGCGACGCGAGCTGGCCGGAGTATCGGAGGTCGAGGCGATGAGTGAGGTTCTCGGCATCATGCGCCGCACGAAATCCAACGACGACCTGCTGGAAAAGGTCGCAGCGAAAATCTGACTCCGACAGGTATCCCCATGCTCAACGGCCCCGCTCTTCCCGCGAGAATCGCGGGCCTGAATCCGCTTGCCCACAACCTCTGGTGGACCTGGCAGCCGGCGGCCCGGAAGCTGTTCCGCGGATTGGGTCGGACCCTCTGGCAGCAGAGCCGCAAGAATCCGATCGAAGTGCTCCAACGGATCGACCAGGAACGGCTGGACGCAGCCGCGACCGACCCGCTGTTTCTCCGCGAATACGATGCGGTGATGGCCGAGTTCGAAGGCGTGCTGGCTGACCGGCTGTCGTGGTACCGCGAAACGTTCCCGGGCCGGGCGCCGGGAGGGATAGCCTACTTCTGCGCAGAATTCGGCGTCGATACGTCGATCCCGATCTACTCTGGTGGCCTCGGCATCCTGGCCGGCGATCACTTCAAGGAGGCGAGCGACCTGGGTGTGCCGCTCGTCGGTGTCGGGCTCCTGTACCAGAAGGGTTACTTCCGACAGCGCCTCGGCGCACATGGTGAGCAGACGGCGATCGACGAACCATTCGTGCCCGGTTCGATGCCACTCGAACGCCTCAGCGGGCCGGACGGCCGTGACTCCCACGCGACCGTGCTCCTGGCCGGACGGGATGTCCATCTCGGTGCGTGGCGACTTCGCCTGGGTCGCAACGAGATCTACCTGATCGACACGGATCTGGATCTGAATCATCCGGACGACCGTGTGCTGTCACACCAGCTCTACCGGGGC
>JAOTWC010000145.1 GCA_029863105.1 Gemmatimonadota bacterium
TTGAGCATGTCTCAGGATGAAGCAGGTGCGATCGACGGAACCGTCACCTGGAACGGCAACGTCGTCATGACGGTTACCGGGACGGGCGAGGGCGAGCCGATCTTCCTCGGACCGGAAGGCGAAGCGTTGACGCCCGCACAGGCCCAGGCGATTGCCGAGATGTTTGAGCTGGTCGAAGAGGGCCTGTTCTTCCTCGTCTCCAATTTGGTGTTTCTCGGTGCCGGATTGACCTGATTCCAGGCGCCGTTCACAGCTCCACGGCAGGAAACCGGCGTCACCCCAGGGTGGCGCCGGCTTTTTTTGTGGCGGGCGCCGGCGCTCAGCCGGCCATCGCCTCCAGGGCCCGTCGGGCGAGGACGGGAACCATGGCGCGTCGCCAGTCCTTGTCGACCGGGATGTTGTCCAGCGGGCGGCTCTGCCGGAAAGTCTCGTGCGCGATGGTCTCGATTACGGCATCCTCCAACCGGTTGCCGCGCGCAGCATCCTCGATTTTGCCGATCTTCCGGGGATACGCGCCCATTCCCGAGGCCACCATGCGCAACGACTCCACCTTCCCGTCGGCGTCCAACCGGCACGCGGCGGCAAGGTTGACCAACGGGAAATCTATGGAATTGCGAATTCGAAGTTTCTGGAAGCTGAAGCGGGAACCCGGTGCGGGTCTCGGAACGTGAATCGCCACGAGGATCTCGGCCGCGTCCATCCGACGGTTCCACACTCCATCGGAGGTGAAGAACTGTTCGATCGGCAGCGAACGGCGCCCGCCAGGGCCGGCCAGCTCGAGGCTGGCGTCCAGCGTCATCAAGGCGGTGGCGGCGTCAGCGGAATGGGCGGCCACGCAGCGGGTCCCGCCCTTCACCACGTGGCAATCGTCACCGTCCTTCTTCAAGCAAAACCCGAGCGCCTGGCGCCAGAAGAACGTCTGGTTGTAATAGGTGCACCGGGTGTCCAGGCAGACGTTGCCGCCGATCGTTCCCATGCGCCGGAGTTGCGGTCCCGAGATGTCGCCGCACGCCTCCGCCAGCGACGGAAGGACCTCCTTGATCAACGGATCCGCCGCAATGCTGGCAAGGCTCTCCGCCGCACCCAGACGGATCAACCCGTCTGCGTCCGAGATTCCCTTCAGCTCCCGCAAGCCGCGAAGCGCAACGAGATGGCCGGGCGTGAACAGTCGGTGCTTCATGTTCGGGACGAGGTCCGTACCTCCGGCGATCGGAAGCACGTCACCGGCATGCTCGGTGAGCAGCGCGACAGCTTCTTCCAGGTTGGCCGGCCTGTGATACACGTACGAATGAAGACGCAGCATCAGGCAGTCGCCTGCTCGCACGCGGCGAGCAACTGAGCTACGGACCCGAGTCCGGTGGGTAGCTTGTCGGCTTCATAGCCGTAGCCAATTCGAAACGTACTCTCCAGGTCGAAATGTGCCCCGGGCACGATCAGTACGCTGTGTTCGACGCGTAATCGCTCCGCCAGCTCGAGCGAAGCAATGGGGGCGTCGTACGTGAACAGACAGATGGCCCCGGCGTCGGGACTGCGATACCGGATCCCGGACGACCCTTCGGCCCATGCCTCCACGATGTCCAGATTCGCCCGCACGATCCGGCGGCAGCGCTCCAGGATTCTGGTCCGGATGTCCGATTCCAGTGCGGCTCGGGCCAGGCGGTCCGACAGGCCAGCGGGTGCGATGGACGTATAGTCCTTGCGGGCCCACAGGTCCTCCCGAACTTCGCGCGGGGCCACCAGCCATCCCAGTCTCAGGCCCGGCAGACCGTATGCTTTCGAGAGCGAAGCGGTGACGATCACGCGAGCCGTTTGCCCCCAGAGCGAGCAAGTTACATCGCCCGTGACTTCGGCCCCGGCATACACTTCATCTGCCAGGATCCATGCACCCGCCGCCTCCGCAGCCTCGACGATTTCCCGGCGCGAGCGGTCGGAAAGGACAACACCTGTCGGGTTGTTCGGGTTCGTCACGACGACGAGGCGCGTTCCGGCGCGAATGACCTCACTCGCAGCGCCCGGTGCGGGTTGCCAGTCATGCCCCTCCTCGAGCCACAGAGCCTCCACGCGTCCGCCCATTCCCATGGCGAGACCGGGCGTCTGACCATACGTGGGCTGGACGACGACCACCCGATCTCCGGGCTCGACGAGTCGCCACACAGCAAGAAAATTCGCTTCCGCGCTGCCCGTCGTGACCACGACATCCTCCCCGGTGGCACCCGGGTACAGGGCGGCGATCTTGGATCGAAGATCGACGGTACCTTCGGTGAGGCCGTACCCCAGCACGACATCGCCAGGATCCACGTTGGCGAACTCGCAGAATTCCGCGAACCGGAACGGCAGGACGCCGCTGTCGGACAGGTTGCAGCGCACGGTGTTCTCGAAGCGTGACTGCCACCGTTCCATCTCAAATACAGGCTGGCGCACTATCCGTCTCCGATCAGGGTCGTCGTTCGGCTGGCGTGCGAAAACTACTCCGAGGCTTTCGGGTCCGCACGAAACTCCGCGCGGACGAATGAGAACTGGGCGGCATCGTGTGCCTCGCCGTGCAGAAACAGACGGCTTCGGACGATGCCTTCCCGCCGGGCACCCGCCCGCTCAGCCACTCGCTGGCTCCCGACATTGCGCGTCGACGCGATGATCTCCAGGCGATTCATGTCCGTGTGGAGGAACGCAAACTCGACAAGCACTTCGGTCGCCGCGGTGGCCACCCCGCGACCGGCGACGCTCGTCCGCACCCAATACCCGACGTTCGCCACCCGGTGGTCAGGCTGAATCCGGTTGATACCGCATCCACCCAGCAGACGATCATCGAAATCGGTGATGGCGAAGTTGTACTCCCGCCCGGCGGAGCGCGCCTCGATACAATGGTCGATCCAGGCCCGGCTCTCGTCGATGGCGTATTCCGGATGGCACCACTCGAGCCATGGCCGGAGTTCATTGATCGATTCGCGAACCGCTTCGTACAAGGCCTCCGCATCAGAGGGCACGTACGGACGAATTCTGACCTCCCGCGCCATCATGGCTGAACACGAATTCGGTTCGAGTAGAGTATCGGCGCCTCGAAATGGCCCCACAGGAGCCGCGGCAGTCGTGCCACGATCTCGACGCGATACGTACCCGGCTCGAGAGCGTCGTATGTGAGCGTTGGCGCAGCGGCGCGGGCGACTGGGGATCCGTCCCGCAGCAGGACGATTTCCGTTGCTGTGCCGTCCAATACGGGTGCAACGATCTCCAGCGTGGCTGCGGAATCCGGCGATACCTCCATGCCCGGATAGAAAGTTCGATTCGGACCCTCCGCGGTGAACCGGAATCGCGGAGTCCCTCCATCCAGCAGGCTGGCGATGCAGAAGAACCTGCCCTCCGAGAGTCGACCCACGATCTGATCCGGCGTGAGCCGGTCGGATGCGGGAAGTGGATCGAGCACGACCTGCCAGGTGCGATACTGAAGACGAGGCTCGATCCAGCCGTGCGTGTCCGTGCCGCAGGCGCCGATCACTTCCGGGTCGGTCCGGGCATCCCAGCGCCGGAGAGCCGCTTCGTCGCGACGATAGAGCTGGGCCAGGGCCAGCTCACGGTGTACGGGATAGGCAGCCAGCGGACCGGCTATATGGTGGTAGCCGTCGCGAATCCTGAACCGGAGGTCGGCCGATGAGCTCGCAATTTCGAATCCGTCCAGACCGGCATCCGACCCGGCCCAGGCTCGCCCGGGACTCTCCGGATGGGAAGCGATCGCAAGAGCTCCCTGCTCATGCAGGAAGTCCGTCAGTCCAGTCGAGTCCCGCATCGCCTTGTTCGGTACGCTGTCGAGGCCGAGTTGAATCAGGTGGCCGGAAGCCGTGGACAGCTCGGTCCCGGAGACGATGACGGGTCCGGTCTCGGGTTGGAGTCGATCGGGACGCCGATTGTGCTCAGTGAACACGAGGAAGGCGACGCCCAGCTGCCGCCCGGCGGCCACCAGCTCGTCATATGTCACTCGGCCGTCGTGGCTGGCGTCGGAGTGGATGTGAAATACGCCGCGTGGCCCTGCCGCAGGATCGGCGCGGAACCGGGGCATGTCACGGGTTCGGACTCGAATCGCGGCCGCCGCGGACACGAGCACGACCACCAGCAGTAGACGGCGCAGTGCCCACGCGATCCACCCCATGGGCACTTTGCCTCGGTTCCCAGTCTGAATAGACTTCTTCATGACTCCGCCCCTGGATACGATCCTGCTACGGTCGCACGACCTGACAAAGTACTACCCTGCGGCCCGCGGGCCGACCGGACCCAGGGTCGCACCCCTGCCTGCTGTCGACGGAGTGGATCTCGCCATTGAATCGGGACGTACGACCGCTCTCGTGGGCGAATCCGGGTGCGGAAAGAGCACGACTGCCAGGTTGCTTCTACGGCTTGAGGTGCCGTCGGACGGACGCGTGGAGTACAGGGGAGTGGACCTCGCCGCGATGGACGCCAGCGGGTTGCGAGCGTTTCGGCGTAAGGCCCAGATCGTGTTCCAGGATCCGTACGCGTCGCTCAACCCGCGCATGACGGTCGGAGCGATGCTCGGCGAAGTGATGTCCGTGCACGGAATCGCCCGGGGCGCAGATGCGGGCCCACGGGTCGCCGCACTGCTGAACAAGGTCGGCCTCGGCGGCGACGTGGCACAGCGGTATCCGCATGAGTTCTCTGGCGGTCAGAGGCAGCGGATTGGGATCGCCCGAGCGCTGGCCGTCGAACCGGAGTTCATCGTCCTCGACGAACCGGTTTCGGCGCTCGACGTCTCGGTTCAGGCGCAGATTCTCAAC
>JAOTWC010000146.1 GCA_029863105.1 Gemmatimonadota bacterium
GCGGCCGTCCAGCGCCACAGGTAGACGGGCCTGAGTGGATCGCCAAACACGAAGTGCGGCAGCAGCGGCCCGTGGTCGGATGCGGGAAACAGCACCTCCATCGCATCGTGGAAGGACCCGCGCCGGCGCTCGCCGTCCAGGAAAATGGCCGCGTACGTATCGTCTCCCGTCCACCCTTCTGCCGTCGCCCGCGCCGCATCGGCCGATATCGTGTCGGCGGTCCTGTCATTCCAGCGTATGCGGAGCGCGATCTCATCCGCACTGTACACCGCCTGAACCCGCAAATCCGTCACGGCAGGATTCTGCCACCTGGGTGCGTACGTGGCCTGGCCCGTGAGCGGTATCCAGATCGCGGCCGGCGACTGCCAGGTTTCGTCCGCCGGGTCGCCCGGCACCGGTCCATCTACGCGGGTTGCGGGGATGACCACCGGCCGGTCTCCGCTATCGTTACCGGCCAGGTCGAGAGACGCCACATAGAACGCCACCTGCCAGCGCTCGTCCTCGGTGAGCGTCTGGGCATAGGACGGCATGGGTGTGCCGTCCAGTCCCGTGCTGAGCCGCGCGAATGTCTCGGCCGGAGTGCTGCCGCCGCGGAATTTCCAGCCCAGCTCCAGGTCCGTCGCCCAGATCGGGTAGTCCCAGTCGTCTCTCAAGTCAGCGGACTTGGGGCCGTCCCCGCGGCCGGCGTGTCCGTGGCATTCCCAGCAGTCCGAGTCCTGAAACACTGCCCGTCCGGCGGCGACCAGCGAGTCCACGGGTGACGGGGGCGGCTCGCCGATGTCGATCACCGTCCCGTACGGATCGAACGCTTCATCCTCGAACATCCCGCCGCCGAACGTCTTGAGGTAGGCGATGACCTGCCAGCGCTCCGGAACGGTCAGCACCGACCGCCATGCCGGCATTGCCGAGCCAGGGAGGCCCAGCGAGATGCTGCGGAACAGGTCTTCGTCGGTCGGCAGCTCCCCACTGGGCGTGGTCCGCAGCTTGAAGCTGGCGAGCGTGAAGTCCCGCGGACGGGGCCACAGGTAGTCGGCGATTGGACCGAGCCCGTCTCCGTCATCGCCGTGGCAATACCAGCAGTGCGTCGCATACACCTGTTTTCCGGCCTCGGTCAGGGACGAGCCGGCTTCCGGTCGGTCCGGCACGTCGAGCTCCAACCACTGCGCCGACGCAACGGTTGGCGCGAACGCAGCCAGCGCGAGAAAACCGACCGCCGGGACGGCCCCGTTCATGGACGCGCGCCTTCCGGTTTGCGCGGCTCGGTGCCCGAAAGGAGGTACTCCGTCGCGACGATACGCCAGATCTCGTCATCGCTCAATTCGTCCTGCCAGGCGGGCATGGCCGAATTCCACGGCGTGGCGATATCGGGCAGGCCGGCGTTCCCCTCTCGCACCCGCCAGAACGGGTACGACTCGACGACCGAGGCGATGGTGCCAACATCCGTGAAGTCGACCGGACGCAATCGCAGTCCGCGGGCCAGCGGACCGGTGCCGTCGGCGGCGGCGCCATGGCATGGCCGGCAGTTCTTCTGGTACAGGACGGTACCTGTCCGCGTGTCATCGCCTGACAGAGTCGGATCGGGATTCCTCAGTGCGGCGTACTCCGAGGGTTGGGTCGGATGTTGGAGCCGGATCGCCGTGGGCACTTCCGCCGAGGGAGATACCTGCTGCCAGACCGTCCACCCGACGGCGAGCGGAACCAGCCCGAGCGTGACGAGGCGCAATCGCCGTCCGGGACCCGGCTCCAAGACCAGCAGCCTCACGACCGGCGCCAGGAACGCATGCCAACGCTGCTCGTCGCTGCTGACGTACACGAGCGCTCCGATCCCTGCGCAAAGCATGTAGATGCCAATCGCAAACGCCGGAACCGGCGCGGGCAGCGGGCTCAGGCCCAGCCACACGGAAATCCACGGGACGATCAGCCGGAGACAGGCGTAGGTGCCCGCAAGGGCAACCGCGGTCCACAGGAACACCCGCGCCTCGCCTCCGCGTCCCGGTTCCATGGATGCCTACTCGAGCGTCCGCAGGTAGGCGATCAGATCGTGCAGTTCACGCACTGACAGCACGTCGATCAGATCCTCCGGCATGAACGAGGTCTCCTGCGTGCGGCGTCGCGCGATATGCTCGACGGCGAGCGCACGCTCGTCCCCGAGGGCCGTCGTCAACCACAGGGAGTCCGGCGTCTCCCGTCGTACGAGACCGTCGAGTATCCGGCCGTCCGTCGTTTCGATGAGTTCGGTCTCGTACCCGGTCGGAATCGAGGCACTGGGCGCCACCAGAGATTCGACGATCGACTGAATCGTCCTGGTGCCTGCAACAGCCGTCAGTTCGGGTCCGATGTCGCCACCCTCCCCACCGACCCTGTGGCACCCGGCGCAGCGGCCGGGGCCTTCAGGATCGAAGAACAGCTCGCGGCCCCGGAGGGTGTCCCCGTCCAGGTATGGCTCCCAGGGAATCTCCCCGGAGGAGGCGACGTGACTCAGCCGAACATCGGGCGGTAGCGTGATCGCGGCCGCATCGGGCTCTCCACCGAGCGACTGCAGATAGAGGACGACCGACGTGAGTTCGTCGGAATCCAGATGGATCGGGGGCCGGTAGACGATCGGCATCTCGTCCTTGAATCCCGGCACGAGGTGGATACCCGGGGCCACGAGGGACTCCACGAGGTAGTCGGTGGCCGTCAACTCGACGCCGAGCGTGGCAGAGCGATCTCGTGCCCGCGACGCAGCGCGGATCATCATCTGATCACCGTCCGGCGAGTTTCCCAGGTTGGGGCCGCGAACCGAGCTGCCCTGGGTGCCGACGGCGTGGCACGTGTGGCACTTCCCCGGACCCCAGAAGATGATTTCGCCGTTCGCGACGGACGTGCCCTCGGCCAGGGGAACGCGACGCGTGCTGCCCGAAGCCCGGCTCACGACCTCCCCGGCCCACACGAACAGGGCCACGAGCACGAGCACGAACACCGACACCTTGATCCACGGATTCATGTCGCAGACCCACGCCCGGCGAGACCCGCGATCCAGAACAGAAAGGAAATCGCCAGCAGAAACACAATCGTGATGCCGCCCACCATCTCTACCATCACGCCGATGCTCGGCGTGTAGGACCACTGAGACGTGTCTTCCAGCACGCCGTAGATGTGCCAGTTTTCGCGGAGCCCGGAGCGGACATACGCCATCATGCCCATCGTCATGATGATGATGACACACAGGGAGACGAGAGCGTACTGCGACCTCGCCGTGACGTCCCCCCAGCGGATGCCTCCATAGGACCGCGCTCCACGGTACATCGCCAGGTCGATGGCCGTCACGAGGATGAGGGCCGTCATCAGAATGAGCCACTGGGCAGCGGCGAGCTGCCGCAGGAACGGATTTGCTGCGGTGGTCACGACGTATCCGTACACGCCCAGGATGCCCACCGATTCCGTCGCCACGACCGCCAGGTACAGTCCCTGGGCCAGGTGCCCTCGATCACGGAGTGCGAGCACGATCGCCACGATCACGGCGATCATCGCGACGATGACGAGCCCGCCGGTGAACCGGAAGTACGCGACCTTGTCGGCGGTCAGGTCGAGCGCAGCCGGCTCCAGCCGGAACAGCACTCCGGCGTACCATCCGAGGATGCCCAGACAGACGGCGCCTGCGGCCACGAGCGACAGCTTCGGGCCTCGTCCCTGCCGGGACAGCGGTACCGCTTCGATCTTGTTCGCTCGCCGGTACAGCACGAAGCTCAGGAACGTCGTGAGGATGATCAGGTTGATGACGGCGTTCTTCGTCGACATCAGGCCGAGCACGCCGAGCAGGGGGTGGACCTGCCCTCCAAGCGCGAGTTGCTCCCCGGGACTCAACGGTAGATTCCGGGGAGTAAGCCACACCGCGACGCACGCGACCAGGATCACGATGTAATACTTGATGTACTTCTGGTAGCGCTCCGCCCCGGGGATGCGCCGCATCCCAGACCACAGATAGTAGTTGCCAATGATGAACAGCAGACCTACCAGCATGGCCTGGATGATGAACGCCCACGAAAAATCGCCGCCCATCATGTTGTTCCCCATGATCGGGCTGATGCCGTAAATCTCCCGGCCCAGGTAGTAGCCGGCGAATGGAAGCGGGATGAGTCCCATGAGGCCCACGAAGTTCCCGACGTAGCCCATCCAATCGTAGTGCGCCCGAGCGTCATCCGTGTTTGCCGTAAGAAACTTGACGGCGGCGTACGCTCCCACCACGAAGCCGCCGAACGTGATGTTTCCCAGCAGCCGGTGGATGACGACGGGAATCCACAGAGGATTATTGAGCGCCTCCCATGTCGTGCCCACGAACGCCCCGGTCTCGTCGACTCCCGTGGGGGCCATCATGTAGGAAGACATCGAACTGCCGATGAACACGATCACCGTGCCCACGGCCACCAGGACGAGACCCAGTCCGATGTGCAGCGGTTTCCGGTCTCGCAGACGCTCCCAGCTGCTGTAATACAGGTACAGCACGGCTGTCTCGACCAGGAAGATGCCGCCGTAGACGTACATCACGGGAGCAAAGATCCCGAAGAAATAGTCGGAGAACCGTGGGTAGAGCCCGATCAGCGTGAACGTCAGCAGGCCGCCGAGAGCCGCGGTCGTCGCAAACGCAGCCGCAAACAGTCGGGCAAACTCGTGCGCCAGCCGGTCGTACTTGGGATCACCATTGCGCCACCCGATGACTTCGACGATCACCGTGAACCAGGGCACGCCCACGACGAAGGCCGCGAACAACAGGTGGAGCTGTG
>JAOTWC010000147.1 GCA_029863105.1 Gemmatimonadota bacterium
GGTCCGGCAGGCGCTCTACAACCTGCGGGACAAGCAGAACGTGACGGTCCGGTTCATCGGCTACACCGACGACGCGTCGCTGACCGGCCGCAACGAGCGCATTTACGGAGACCACCTGTCGTTGTCGAAGGCAAGGGCGCTTCGCGTCGCGCTGGCCATGCAGGAAGCTCTGGAATTGCCGAGCTCGGCGATTGAAAGCGACGGTCGCGGTGCCTCACGCCCACTTGCCTCCAACGAAACCGTTCAGGGACGGACGTTGAACCGCCGCGTCGAGGTGGAGTTCTGGTACGACGATCCTCTCCAGGAGTTGCCGGACGAGCCGCAACCCTGTCCCGGCGATTTCGGCGAGGAAATGGTGACCAAGGTTTACGATCCCCCCTGGGGCCGTATCGCGACGCTCGAGCTCGCGAACGGCCAGCCGATCGTCCCACCCGGCTTCGCGGCGGATCTGCAGCGCGCGCTGACGGACATCGCGGATCGGACCAACGCGCGACTGCGGTTTATCGGCTACACGAAGAATGAGCGCCTCGACCGCCGCACCGCGTCCGTGTACGGCGACGACATCGGCCTTTCCGTGGCGCGGGCGCGCCGCACTAGGGAAATCGTCAAGCAGGATCCGCTGTTGCCAAGTGCCCGGGCCGAGCATGAGGGACGCGGCTACGTTCAGTCCGACGACGTCGTGAACGCGGGCTTCATCCAGGGCGAACAGTCGTTCGTGCGCGTACAGGTCGTGTATGACGAACCGGCGCCGCTCGACGATTACGAGGGCGTGGACATCACGCGTATCACCCGGGAGCTCCAACCGAAGAGCCCCTACGAGCTTAACGTGATGCGCATCACCGTGAACGGAGAGCCGATCGACGACCCGGGTCGCAGCTCTTCCGACGTCCAGCGCTGCACCGACGTCGCGCTCGACAACGCCAGCATCCGGTTCCGCTTCGACAATCTCGAGTCGCGGCCGCGGCTCGGCGTTGCGGCGCATCCGGCCGCCGTGGCGGTGAGCCGCCTAGGCGACGGTCGTGTCGCATCGGTCGTGCGTTTCCGGATGTACGACAACTATTCGAGCTTCATCGAGCGTGCCGAAATCCGAATCTTCGAGCGGCAGCAGTCCTTGCAGGCCGTGCCGCTCGAGATCATCGCGGTCGACCACATGGGCCTGGCGGAGTGGCAGCCGGATGCAGCAATCCTCGTGGGCTCGGAACGCGAACTCAAGTACGTGCTGCGCGCCTATGACTCGAAGGGTAAATTCGACGAAACGGGTGTGCGGCCGCTGTGGCTGTACCACGAGCCGTCGCCTCAAGCCATGACGTCCGACAGCCGGCAGTCAGCGGACACTGCGGAGGGCGCGGCTGCGGTGGCCGCGCCACCGCGCGAGCTGCTGGCCGCCTACGGCGAGAGCGACCTGACGCGCCGACAGATTCCGGTCCGCGGCGGCACCGTGAAGGTGCAGGGCAGCGGCATACCGGCGGGCCACACGGTCTGGGTGGCGGGGCGCCGGGTTCCGGTCGATGCGCGGGGCAACTTCGCCGCGGAGGAGATCCTTCCGTCCGGCGCGCATACGGTCGAAGTCGCGGTGCTCGACGATGCGGGCAACGGCTCGCTCTATCTTCGCGACCTGGAGTTCAAGCGCAGGGACCTGTTCTACGTGGGCGTCGCCGACCTCACGCTGTCCGGGAACAGCGCGAACGGGCCGGTAGAATTGCTGCAGGGCGAGAACGCCCCGCAGCCCTACGATTCGTCGCTGGATGGCCGGCTGGCGTTCTACCTGGACGGCAAGGTCCGCGAGCACTGGCGATTGACGGCGAGTGCGGATACCCGCGAAGGCCCACTGGAGGACCTGTTCAGCAACTTCCTCGACAAGTCGCCCGATTCGTTATTCCGGCGCATCGATCCCGACTACTACTACCCGACGTTCGGCGACGACGGTGTCGTGGAAGAAATGGCGCCGACCCTGGGCAAGTTCTACGTCAAAGTTAGCCGTGGCGAGAATTACGGGCTGTGGGGCAACTTCAAGGTCGACTATCTGGGCAACGAGTTGGCCCACGTCGATCGCGGCCTGTACGGAGTCAACGCACACTACGAGTCCGAAGCCACCACCAGCTTCGGCGAGCGACAGATCGCCGTCGACGGATTCGCCGCCGAACCCGGAACGATGCCGAGCTATGAGGAATTCCGGGGAACGGGCGGGTCGCTCTACTTCCTGCGCCACCAGGACCTCCTGACGGGCTCCGAGCGCGTGCGCATCGAGATGCGCGACAAGGACTCGGGCATCGTCACGGGGGTGGTCAACCTGCGGCCCGACATGGACTACGACATCGATTACCTGCAGGGCCGGCTGCTGCTTTCCGAGCCGCTGTCGTCGACCGCTGACGACAACCTGCTGGTGCGCAGCAGCGGCTTGAGCGGCGACGAGGCCTATCTGGTGGCGCGTTACGAGTACACGCCGGGTTTCGCCGAACTGGACGCGGTCGCCGTCGGCGGCCAGGGCCATTACTGGTTCAACGACCACGTGCGGCTCGGCCTGACCGCCAACTCCAACGAGGAGGGGAACGTCGACAGCAGCCTCGGTGCCGCAGACCTGACCTTGCGGATGAGCACCGATTCCTGGTTCAAGGTGCAGGCCGGCCAGAGCGAGGGTCTCGTTTCCAGTTCGCTACGGTCCGATGATGGCGGATTCGGGTTCTTTGGCCCTGACGACCTGTCGTTCACCGACGCGGATTCGGGGGCATACCGCGCCGACCTGAGCGTCGGACTCGGCGACTTCCTCGCCAGCCGTGAGGGCCGCCTCACCCTCTACATGCAGAACCTCGACGCCGGCTACTCAGCGCCTGGTCAGGCGACGATCAAGGACACCGAGCAATACGGCGGCACGCTCAGGATGCCCTTCACGGACCGCTTGAGCCTGGCGGCCAAGGGAGATCAGAAGACCGAAGACCAGGGGCTCGAGACGCGGGCGATCGAAGTGGACGTTAGTTACAAGGTGACCGACGAGTGGAGCGTCAGCACCGGCGTGCGTAACGATCTGCGAGAGGACCGGTCGCCGGTCGTTCCGCTGACCCAGGAACAGGGCGAGCGCACGGACGCGGTCGTGCAGGTGACGTTCGATCCCGGTGCCACATGGCGCGCCTATGGCTTCGTCCAGGAGACGGTCGCGTCAAGCGACGGCCGTGAAGACAACGGGCGCATCGGCGCGGGCGGCTCCTATCGCCTGACGAAACGCTTCAAGATCGACACGGAGGTTTCCGACGGGGACCTCGGGCCCGGCGCCCGGGTCGGCACCAACTTCCTGTATTCCGATCGGACCAGTCTCTACCTGAACTATTCGCTGGAAAACGAGCGGACGGACAACGGCCTGCGAGTCCGCCGGGGCACCCTGGTTTCGGGCGTGAAGAAGAGACTCTCCGACAGTTCCAGTGTCTACCTCGAGGAGCGTTACCAGGGCGGCGGGTCGCTGACCGGCCTCACACACGCGACCGGAATCCACCTCGTGGCAAGAGAACGCTGGAATCTCGGCGCCAATGCGGAGCTCGGCACGCTGCAGGATTCGCTGACCGGCGCTGAGACCGATCGCCAGGCGGCTGGAGTCCGCCTGGGTTACGGCCTGGATACGGTACAGTTCTCGAGTGCGATCGAGTATCGCCGAGATGATGCGGAACAACTCGACGCGACGGTTACCGAAAGGACCGTGTGGCTCTTCCGCAACAACTTCAAGTACCAACTGACGCCGGACTGGCGCGTGGTCGGCAAGCTGAATCACTCGTTCAGCGATAGCTCGCTCGGCGAGTTCTATGACGGCGGTTACACCGAGGCCGTGGTCGGCTACGCGTACCGTCCGGTGCGGCACGACCGGCTGAGCGCCCTGGCCAAGTACACGTACTTCTATAACGTCCCGACGACGGACCAGCTGGGATTGCAGAACACCGCGGCCGAGTTCATCCAGAAGAGCCACATCGCGGCGTTCGATCTCTCCTACGACGTCACGGCCGACTGGTCAATCGGCGGTAAGTACGCCTACCGCCTGGGACAGGTGAGCCTTGATCGCGAGCAGCGGAATTTCTTCGACAACGCCGCGCAGCTCGCGGTGTTGCGCGCGGACTGGCGGTTCCGCAAGGGCTGGGAGAGCCTGGCCGAGGTGCGAATGTTGGACCTCCCGGATGTCGGTCAACGCCGCAGCGGCGCGCTGGTCGGGATCTATCGTTACTTCGGCAAGCACATGAAGGTCGGCGCCGGCTATAACTTTACCGACTTCTCCGACGACCTGACCGACCTGAGCTACGACCACCAAGGCGCATTCGTCAATTTCATCGGGACCATGTGACGCCCGCGTGGCGTTCGCATCGGCTACGATCGAAACGCTGGTCGACGTCATCGCCGTGCGGCCTACCCGGCCCTCGATGTTGAGTGCAAGAACCTACAAAAACGCCTTTGAATTCAGGGCCGCTCAAGTAGGTGGCCGACAACAGCGGGCCGAAATCTCCCGGTCATCCTCGGAAAGCCAGCCACACCATCGCCACCGCGATGACTAGCAGGATCGACAGAAACACATCGCGACGCCGCCACTTTGGATCTGGCTCCAGGCCCCGGTTGGTCTCGGGAGTTCCATCAGCGGCGGTGGCGAAGGTCAGGCCGGCGAGCTTTTCGTCCGGCTGCTGTGGCGTCAGCAAGCTTACAGCGATCAGCACTCCTGTACAGATCGTAGAACGGCACGAACAGCCATCCGAGGATGAGCAGAATCAGCGACGCCAGGACTT
>JAOTWC010000148.1 GCA_029863105.1 Gemmatimonadota bacterium
GCGGACCCGACGCAGTTTCAGCCGATGAACGTCAACTTCGGGCTGCTCGATCCGCTGCCCGGAAATACCAAGCTCCGGCGCAAGCATCGGCGAGCGGCCCTCGGGGCGAGAGCGCTCGAGCAGATGAAGGGCTGGTGCACGGAATACGCGCCGCGGGTGAGGATGACATGAGCCTGCCCCTCCGGCGCGCGGACGCACGGGCCGATTTCGGTCGCTGGATCGACGGGGAACGCCGGCTGTCAACGCACACGATAGCCGCCTATCAGCGCGACCTGGATCAGTTCGAGGCCTTCGTCGGGGGCTGGTTGGCCTGTGAGGAGTGGGACTGGGCGGCGGTCGACAGACTGACGATTCGTGCCTGGCTTGCCGAGCTGGACGCCAGGGGCAGGGCGCCGACGACGATTACCCGAAAGCTGTCCACCGTGCGTGTATTCCTCGGATTCCTGCACCGCACAGGTGCGGTGGACGACAATCCCGCCCGACTCATCGCCGCTCGGGCTCCCAGCCGCCGACTCCCCGCCTTCCTCAGCCGCAGCCAGATCGAGTCGCTGTTCGAGGCCATGCCGGCCGACGACCCCCGCTCGATGCGCGACAAGGCGATCCTCGAGCTGTTGTACTCATCAGGTCTGCGCCTGGCCGAGCTGCACCAGCTCGACGTCGGCGACGTGAACCTGGACGCCGGTACGGTGCGCGTTCTGGGCAAGGGACGGAAAGAGCGGATAACCCCGCTCGGCCGGGAAGCGGGTCACGCCATCCGGCGATATCTGGATGCGGCGGGCCGCACGGGGTGTTTCACAGAGTGTCTGTTTGCTTCCCGGAACGGGTCCCGGCTGTCGCGACGCCAGATCCAGCGCATCGTGGGACGATGGCTGGCGTCCGCCTCGGGCGGGGAAGCGATGTCGCCACATGCCCTGCGCCATACATTTGCCACACACCTGCTGGACGAGGGTGCAGACCTGCTGGCGGTAAAAGAGCTGTTGGGACACTCGAGCCTCTCGACGACCCGGATCTATACACACACGTCCCGTGAGCGCCTCCTCGAGACCTACCGCCTGGCGCACCCGCGCGCCGATTGACTGCGGTCGGTGATCCGACTGCCAACAACGAGTCGCTTCGATGATGCATGCTACGACAATTCTCTGCGTTCGCCGCGACGGTCGCGTGGCGATAGGCGGTGACGGACAGGTATCCATGGGTGAGCAGATCGTGAAGGGCGGTGCGACGAAAGTCCGCCTCATGAAGGGGGGAGAGATCCTCGCAGGGTTCGCCGGGGGCGTGGCGGATGCGATGAACCTGTTCGAGGCGTTCGAATCGCAACTCGAACGGCATCCTGGAAATCTGAGCCGCGCCGCCGTCGAACTGGCGAAGACCTGGAGGAGCGACCGTTACTTGCGCCGCCTGGAGGCGCTGTTGCTCGTCGCGGACAACCGGCAGAGCCTGCTCGTATCCGGAACGGGCGAGGTCATCGAGCCGGACGACGGAATCCTCGCGATCGGATCGGGCGGAAGCTACGCACTGGCGGCGGCACGGGCCCTGGTGGCGAACACGGACCTGGCCGCCCCCGATGTCGTGCGCGCTGCGATGAAGATCGCGGCGGGCATCTGCGTGTATACGAACGAGCAGCTGACTCTGCTCGAACTGGGAGGAGCCGGCACCGCGTGACCAGGGAAGTCGACGGCTCCGTGGAGGAACAGGCCTTCGTCTCGTTGACGCCACGGCAGATCGTCGCGGAGCTGGACAAGTACATCATCGGCCAGGACGATGCCAAGAAGGCGGTCGCCATAGCGTTGCGCAACCGCTGGCGCCGACAGCGCGTCGAACCCGAGCTTCGCCAGGAGATCCTGCCTAACAACATCATCATGATCGGGCCGACGGGGGTCGGAAAGACCGAAATCGCGCGTCGCCTCGCCCGGCTGGCCGGGGCTCCGTTCGTGAAAGTGGAGGCTTCGAAGTTCACGGAAGTCGGCTACGTCGGCCGTGATGTCGAGTCCATGGTGCGGGACCTCGTCGATCTCTCGGTGAATCTCGTTCGACAGGAGCGGGAGGAGGCATGCCGCGAGACGGCGGTCACGCGGACGGAAGAGAGACTTCTCGATCTCCTGCTGCCGCCGGTAGCCCGGGCGGGCGGAGCACCGGCCTCCGCCAGCGAGACGGATCGCCGATTCGTGGCGGGCACGGGCGGAGAGGTTCGCCTCGCCGCCGACGCGGGGGAGGATCCTCAGCAGGCGCGTCGTCAGCGCACCCGTGAGAAGCTCCGCGGACTTCTCCGGGACGGGGAGCTCGAAGACCGCGAAATCGACCTCGAAGTGACCGAAAGTGCATTGCCCGTGATGGATATGTCTGCCGCCGGCATGGAGGGAGTCGACTGGAATCTGGGCGAGGTGTTGTCGGGGATACTGCCAAAGCGCACCCGACAGCGACGAGTGCGTGTTTCCGAGGCGCGAAGAATCCTCGAAGCCGAGGAACTCGACGAGTTGATAGACATGGAAGAAGTCGTGAGCGAAGCCCTCCGCCGGGCCGAGAGCACGGGAATCATCTTCCTCGACGAGATTGACAAGATCGCCTCCGGCGGCTCGACGCAGGGCCCGGACGTGTCGCGGGAGGGTGTTCAGCGCGACCTGCTTCCCATCGTCGAGGGTTCCACGGTGCAGACCAAGTACGGATTCCTGGGTACCGAGCATGTTCTATTCATCGCCGCGGGCGCATTTCACGTCGCTCGGCCCTCGGATCTGATACCGGAACTCCAGGGCCGTTTCCCGATACGCGTCGAGCTTCAGAGCCTGGACGAAAGCCAGTTCGTACGAATCCTCCTGGAGCCGAAGAACGCGCTGCTCTCCCAGTACCAGGCCCTCGTGGCCACCGAAGGTGCCACGCTCGAGTTCACGCGGGACGGCATCGAGGAAGTCGCGCGAATCGCGGCGGACGTGAATCGTCGCATGGAGAACATAGGCGCCCGGAGGTTGCACACGGTGCTGACGACTCTGCTGGAAGACGTGATGTTCAGCCTTCCCGATGAGGGAGTGGGTTCGACGATTCGCATCGACGCCGAGCAGGTGCGCTCGAGACTGGCGCGCATCGTCGAGGATGATGATCTGAGGCGTTATATTCTCTGAGTCGGGCACGTCGGGTGCCCGCTCCCGAAACCAAACGAGCTTGCCCATGGGTGATCTGAAGCAGACCCCTCTATACGATGTGCACGTGGAGCTGGAAGCGAAGATGGTACCGTTCGCCGGCTTCTCCATGCCGGTGCAGTACCCGACCGGAATTCGCCGGGAGCACGAGGCCGTGCGTGAGACCGCCGGCCTGTTCGATGTGTCTCATATGGGGGAGTTCCTCGTAACGGGTCCGGACGCCGGGGCGTTCGTGTCCTCGGCCACCAGCAACGATCCATTGAGTCTCCGCACCGGACAGGCCCAATACAGCGTGATGTGCCATGCACATGGCGGGATCGTGGACGATTTGCTCGTCTACCGCCTGGGCGAGGACCGCTTTCGGCTGGTCGTGAACGCTGCGAACCTGGAAAAAGACTGGCTACACCTCAACTCGCAGGCCGGACGCTTCGACGTGCACCTCGAGGATGAGAGCGACGGCGTCGGGCTTCTCGCGCTGCAGGGGCCGCTGGCCCAGCAAATCCTGGCGTCGCTCGCTTCCGAGGACCTCGACGCCATCGGATTCTACGAGTTCACACAGGGGCATGTTGCCGGAGCACCCTGCGTGATCAGCAGGACCGGCTACACCGGCGAGGACGGGTTTGAACTGTACCTTCCGGCGGGGCGCACCGCGTCCGTCTGGCAGGCGCTCATGGAGGCCGGGACGCCCGTTGGAATGATTCCGGCAGGTCTGGGTTCGCGCGATAGTCTGCGGCTGGAGATGGGGTACGCCCTGTACGGCAACGACCTCGACGATGACACGAGCCCGCTGGAAGCCGGACTCGCGTGGCTGGTGAAGCTGGGTAAAGACGAGTTCATCGGCCGTGACGCCCTCATCGAGCAGAAGGCGCGCGGCCTCAAACGACGCTTGCGCGGGTTCAGGCTGGCGGAACGTGGGTTCCCGAGGCCGGGTTACGAAGTCAGTCTGGATGGCTCCGTGTGCGGAACGGTCAGAAGCGGGACCCTCAGCCCGTCCACCGGCGCGGGAATCGGCACCGCGTACTTGCCTCCGGACGTAAAGCCGGGCGCACAGATCGGCGTATCGATCCGTGATCGGATGATCCCGGCCGAGGTCGTCACGATGCCGTTCTATACGCATGGCTCTCTGCGGCGGTGAGCGGGAAGGAGGCTGTCCGCATCGGTGTCCTGACCGTGTCCGACGGCGTCATCGCGGGGACCCGGGAGGACGTGTCCGGTGCCCGGATCGAGGCCTGGGCGCGGGAGCATGGGTTTGAACTGACCTGCCGAGGCACGGTTCCGGACGGGTCCGCACCCGTGTCGAGCGTCCTGGCCGCCTGGGCGGACAGCGGTGCGTGCGACGTGATCTTGACAACCGGCGGCACCGGCCTGACCGACCGGGATCTAACCCCGGAAGCGACGCGGTCCGTGATCGAACGTGAGGCGCCGGGAATCGCGGAGTCGATTCGGGCTTCGGGGCGCGCCAATACGGTTCATGCAGCCCTTGGACGGGGAGTCGCCGGTACACGGCAGAAGACTCTGATCGTGAACCTGCCGGGCAGCCCGTCCGGGGTCGCGGATGGGCTGGCCGTGCTGACACCACTGATCGGCCACGCCGCCGCCTTGTTGCGCGGCACCGCG
>JAOTWC010000149.1 GCA_029863105.1 Gemmatimonadota bacterium
TGCGAGCGGGGAAGTGGCGCGCCTGACGATGGCGGAGATCGAGACGGCGAACCTCGGTGCCGCCTCGGATGTCCGGATTCCGCGGCTTGCCGAGCGAGCGGGGGTGCCTCGTCTCCGCGACGTGTTCGATCGGTTCCCGCATACGGAAATCACGGTCGACGTGAAGGATCCGGCGGCGGCGGCCGACGTCGTGGCCCTGATCTACGAGCTGAACCGCGTAGAGCACACGATCCTGTACGTAGAGGAGGGGACCGATTCCCCGGCATTCATCGAGTACGAGGGTCGGAGGGCGACGTCGACGCGCCAGGCGTTGCGACTCGCACTGGACCGCGGCTGGCTGAAGCGAGCGGCGAAGCGCACCGTCCCGGAGGTCGTTCACACGCCGATGCGTCGCTGGGGATTCCCGATCGTGACACAACGTCTCGTCCAGCGTGTACAGGAGACTGACCGGACGATCCAGGTGTGGACGATCAACGAGCCAACGGAAGCGAGACGGCTCGCCACGTGGGGAGTGGACGGCATCATCACCGATGATGTCCGCGGTTTGCGGGCAGCTCTGCACGGAGAGGGCGACACGAAGTGACGCAGCGCATGACGGTCGTGGCGGTTCTCCTGGCGATCACGGCGGTTCCGGCCGCCGCCCAGGAATCCGCGGTGAGGTTTCCGTTCGGGACGCCGGTGGTGATTCTGCCCGTGCAGTCGGTGGAGCCGTCACCGGACGGTGCGTGGCCTGCTCACGCCGCTACCGGCGAACAGGCGCTCCGAGCCATGGATGCCGAGCTGGAGTTCGCGCTGGCCGATCGCCGCGGTGCGGAGAACTGGGCGCTGCCATCAGCGCTGCGGCGTCGGGTGGACCGCAACCCGATCGTGGACGTGAACCCGGATCGCCTCGCCTACCAGGGTCTGATCGAGCGGCCCGAGGCGCGCGATCAGATCTACGAACCGCTGCACGGTGAACTGCGTACCCTGGCGGCCCTGTTCGGTACCCGCTTTCTCATGCTGCCTTTGAGGTTGCGGCTGGCCACCGCGCAGGCGGCGGAAGACGCTGCGGGTTCGTGTCGCGACAACGCCGACCGGCTGCGCGCCGAGCTGCTCATCGTCCTCATCGACATTCGCCGAAGCGCCGTGATGTGGCACGGAAGCGTGCCGGGCGGTGCCGGGTGTCCGGAGTCGGGGGCTCTCCTGGCAAGCCTGGCAGCGGTCGTCGCACGGGAGATCGCGGAGTGAGGAGGCACGGCCGCCGGATGTCACTTGTAGCCCTGCTCGCCGCCGTCGGCGCCTGCGAGCCATCGGTCGATCTACGCCTGCCGTCGGAGGCGGAGCTTGCCGGCTTGTTCGGCACCGGCGTCGAGTTGCGCCTGAACGGCAATGTGGTGGAGATCCAGGCCAGCCAGAGCCCGGAGCAGCTCCGAAGGGGCGGTCCCATCTGGGCCAAGGCCGGACCCTACATCTATCTGTTCACGCCCCAGACGCAGTCCCTGTTCGAAGACTATGGTGGCGTGGCCGGTGCCCGGGTCACGACGGTCGACGGCCGCGACCGGATGATCGCACGGGCGCTTCTCAGACGTTCCAGGCTCAACAGCGTCACGTGGCGCCGGGCGATCAATGTCGCCGGGCGGGCTCGTGTCGAGGCCACGACGCGACCGAACACGATGGTGGACTTGATCGAATTCGGCGAAGAAAACACAGAATTCACATACAGCGACCGCTACGTTAGGACTGACTGATGGTTCATACCGTGACACTGATTCCCGGCGACGGGATCGGACCCGGCATCACCGAAGCCGTCCTGCAGGTGCTGGACGCAGTGAACGCGCCGATCGAGTGGGATCGTCAGCTCGCCGGCCTGGCTGCGCGCGATGCCGGACACGACCTGCTTCCGCAGGAGACCCTCGATTCGATCGAGCGCAACCGGTATGCCCTTAAGGGTCCGCTCACGACTCCGGTCGGGGCCGGCTTTCGTTCGATCAACGTCGCCCTGCGCAAACACTTCGACCTGTTCGCCAATGTCCGCCCCGCTCGAACCGTGGTACCGGGCGGGCGGTACGAGGACATCGATCTCGTAATCGTGCGAGAGAACACCGAAGGACTGTACGCCGGAATCGAGCACTACATCGGCATGCGGAACGATCCGAAAGCCGTCGCCGAGTCGGTCATGCTCATCACCCGCTACGGATCCGAGAGGATCGTGCGTCATGCGTTTGACTACGCGGTAGAACACGGGCGCAAGAAGGTGACGCTGGTCCACAAGGCGAACATCCTCAAGTGCACGCAGGGTCTGTTTCTGGATGTCGGCCGCGAAGTCGCGCGCCATTATCGGGATGCCATCGAGTTCGAGGAGCGTATCGTGGATGCGACAGCCATGGCGCTCGTCCTCGATCCCTACCAGTTCGACGTGATCGTGACCGAGAACATGTTCGGCGACATTCTGTCCGATCAGGCAGCCGGTCTCGTCGGCGGCCTCGGGTTTGCCCCCGGCGCGAACATCGGCAAGGACACCGCGATCTTCGAGGCGGTGCACGGTTCGGCGCCGGATATCGCTGGCAGAAACGTGGCCAATCCCTGCGGGCTGCTCCTGGCGGCCTGCCTGATGCTCGACCACCTGGGGCTGAGCGAGCGGGCGGAGCGGATCTGGAGAGCGATGCGGCGCACGGTGATCGCCGGCGAGACGGTGACGCCGGACCTGGGCGGCACGGCCGGCACGGACGAGTTCGCCGCGGCCATCGCGGCCAACCTGGACTGAGTCATGCGCTGGCTCCCTCACGCGATCGCCGCGATAATCACGTTGCCTTTCGCTATCTGGATCCTGGTCGGCGAACCGAGCGGCGTACTGCCCACGGCCGCTTGGGGCCTCCCGCTGGCCGCGGCGTACTACCTCGGCCTGCGGATCGGCCGCGAAGTGACGAAGGGTGTTCGGAGGGCACGCGAACGGTCGTCGGACAGATGGCACATCAAAGACAGCGGAGAAGATAGATGAGCTTCGAGGGTGTGGATTTCTACCTGATGGACGAGATGTTGAGTGAGGAAGAGCGCGCGGTCCGCGACATGGTTCGCGACTGGGTGGACTCGGAAGTAATGCCGATTATCAACGAGGCGTACATCGGCAGGACGTTTCCACGTTCACTGATCCCGCAGATGGGCGAGCTGGGGTTCTACGGCGCCAACCTGCCCGAGGAATACGGCTGCGCGGGCCTCAACAACGTGGCCTACGGACTCATCATGCAGGAGCTCGAGCGCGGCGATTCCGGTTTGCGCTCATTCGTGTCGGTCCAGGGTGCGCTCGTCATGTACCCGATCTACGAATTCGGGTCCGAACAGCAGCGGAAGAAGTGGCTTCCGAAGCTGGCGAACGGCGAATCGATCGGCTGCTTCGGCCTCACGGAGCCGGACTTCGGTTCCAACCCGGGTGGCATGCTCACCCGCGCCGTGAAGGACGGCGACGAGTGGGTGCTCAACGGCGCGAAAATGTGGATCACCAACGGGTCCGCCGCCGACGTGGCGATCATCTGGGCCAAGACGGGCGAGATCGACGATGTCGGGTCGATTCGCGGGTTCATCGTCGAGACCGACAGGGCCGGGTTCTCGGCGCGCGACCAGAAGGGGAAGCTGTCGTTGCTCGCATCGGATACGAGCGAGCTCGTTCTCCAGGACGTGCGGATTCCGGACGCCAACCTGTTGCCCGAGAGCGGCGGCCTGAAGAGCCCGCTGAAATGTCTGACCCAGGCCAGATACGGGATCGCCTGGGGTGGGGTCGGCGCCGCGATGGCATGCTATTGCGAAGCGCTGGATTACGCGAAGAACAGGGTCCAGTTCGACAACAAGCCCATCGGGGCGACGCAGCTGCAGCAGGTCCGGCTGGCGAACATGCTGACGGAGATCACCAAGGCCCAGCTGCTCGTGCTGCGGTTGGGTCGAATGAAGGACGCCGGCACGATGACGCCCTTCCAGGTGTCGCTGGCCAAGCGCAACAACGTGGACATGGCCTGCGAGTGTGCTCGCGAAGCGCGCCGCCTGCTGGGTGCGAACGGAATCCTCGTCGAGTACCAGTCCATGCGCCACATGGCGAATCTGGAGTCGGTGTACACCTACGAGGGCACGCACGACATCCACGGATTGATCCTCGGCCAAACCGTAACGGGGCACGCGGCTTACTAGAGACACCGGCGCTGCCCGGGGGGAGAGTACTGATTCAGCAGACGCCCGGCCGCCCAGTGTCGGACACGCTCGCCGTCGCCCTGCATACCCGGCGCAATGCGGACGGCGGGTTCGGTCCGTATCCGGGACGGCCGAGTACCACAGAGAGCACGGCGTGGGCCGGCCTGGCCCTGTCGGCCTTGGAGGAACTCGAGGCTGCCGCATCGGCCACACGGTGGCTTCTGGACGGCCAGCTGGCCTCCGGAGCGTGGCCACACTCTGCGGAGGCGCCGGAGCCCTCCTGGATGACCTCAGCGGCCCTGCTCGCCCTGTCGGGCGAACCGGCGGCCCGCGAAGCCGTGGCGCGCGGATCGAGGTGGCTGCTTCGGCAGCGGGCGCGAACCTTCCCCTTCCTGACACGACTGTTCTATCGGTTCTGGCCGGATCGGGTGCAGGTCCGCCTGGATCCGGAGCTGCGTGCCTGGCCCTGGACGGACGGTGCGTTCAGCTGGTGCGAGCCGACGTCGATGGCGATGCTGGCCCTCGCCCGCCTGGACGCGCGGCTGGTCCCGGGAACCGTCCGATTCCGGCTGCGGGAAGGCGAGAACCTGCT
>JAOTWC010000151.1 GCA_029863105.1 Gemmatimonadota bacterium
CCATCACCGTATCCGCCCCCCACCGAACTGCCAGGTTCAGCTTGGCGACTTCTTCGTCAAGCCCGGACGTGGTCGGTGAATTCCCGATGTTCGCATTGATCTTCACGGAGGCGACGGCTCCGATCCCCATCGGATCCAGGTTTCCCGCCAGATGCGTAACGTTGGCTGGAATGACGAGACGACCGGCGGCCACTTCCTGTCGAACAAGGTCAGCCGACAGATTCTCACGGTCGGCCACTCGCTCCATGGCAGGTGTGATCGTGCCAGCGCGAGCGTGCTGCATCTGCGTGACGGACTTCATGGTGCCTCCCTTCGCTGGCATGATCCAGGTCAGGTTCGAGGGGTATGATCTCAGCCCGGCCGATGCCGGACACCCCCGGTCCCACTCACAGCCGGCCCTGGCGGGCCGGCACCCAAAGACTCGAATCTACTCCGGCCGCGGGCTTTCCCAAAGGAGGTTCGCAGGCAGCTCGGATTCGTTCAGGTCAGAGCTTCCCGCGACAGAGTTCCGATAAACGGCAGGGCCCTGTACTTGTCGTCATAGTCGAGTCCGTACCCGACGACCCATTCATCGGGAATGTCGAAGCCAAGGTAGTCTACCTGCACCTCGATGCCCGGGTCCGGCTTGCGCACGAGAACGCACGTTCTGATCGAAGCAGGCCTGCGGGCCCCGAACAGCCGCAGCAGATATGCGAGCGTCTGGCCCGAGTCGAGGATGTCCTCGACGATCAACACGTGCTTCCCGGTGAGCGAGACGCGAGCATCGAGAATCAATCGGACACCACCGGCCGACGAGGTCTTCTCATAGCTCGAGAGCGCTATGAAGTCGATGCTCCGCGGCACCGTGAGAGCACGCGAAAGATCCGCGAGAAAGATGTACGCGCCCCGGAGGACGCCGAGCATGAGGACTTCCCCCGCATCGGCATAGTCGCGGTCGATCTCGGCCGCAATTTCCGCAACCCGACCCGCGATCCGTTCAGCCGAAATCAACGTCTGAGGTTGGCTCAGAGCCCGACTCCCACGCCGACGTTCAGCAGTACCTCATGTTGCATTTTTGACGCATCGAACGCCGCATCGTCGAACGATGAAATCAGATCCCGAACGTCCAATCGCAGATAGGTGCGATCGCCGAGCCTCACATGTCCGCCGGCGTTGAGAATGAACACCACGTCGTCGGCGTCCGC
Organism: Gemmatimonadota bacterium; assembly: GCA_029863105.1. Lineage (GTDB taxonomy): Bacteria > Gemmatimonadota > Gemmatimonadetes > Palauibacterales > Palauibacteraceae > JARFPW01. The sequence goes on from JAOTWC010000151.1 coordinate 1,185, forward strand.
GACTCCGGCCCCGTCCGAGAAACCGAGGCTGCGAATGCCGGCACCCACTCCAAAATACGGGAGCATGATCGAGGCGGCTCCCCGCAACTGAGGCCGGAACAGCAGCGTTCCCTCGGCGTGCAGAAAGTCCACCGAACCCAGGTCATTCGAGATCGGGAATCCGGTCACCGGATCGACGGTCGACACGACGAGATTAGGCCGCGCGATGCCGGCCGTGAAGCCGACGCCCCAACTCCCGCCGAACCAGTAGTCAAGGCGGGCCCCGAACACCGGTCTCGTCGTCAACTCAGCCTTGATCGTGTCGCCCTGATCGGCCAGCTGGGAAAGAGGAAGAACAGCCCCGACATAGCCGGTCAGCTCGAGTCCCGTTTCCGACTGCTGGGCCAGGGCCCGCGTACCCGGAACGGCCAGCACAACCCCGGCCGCGATCAACGTCACGGCCCGTCTGCCCAACGACTGTTGAATGCGCACGTGGATTTCCTATGGTCAGATTCGTGTATCCGCCTTGCCTTCCCTCCGACGAGACCACGCGGGGGGGAGTTTCATTCCCCGTCCGCGTCCCCCGGCAGGGATGGCACGTACTTCCAGAAGCCTATCCCGCCCGACTGTTTGCCCATGTCGACGGAGGCAACCAACGTCGCCGCAGCGAGATCGATGACGTCCACTGTACCGGGTTCCCCGCCGATTCCCTCCACGCTGATGAACGCATAGCGGGAGTCGGGACTGACGGCCACGCCGTGCGGCAGGCGCCTGGTATTTGCCACGGAACGGACGTCGCCCGACGCAAGCTCGACAATCCCCGTTGCCTGGGCTCCCTTGTACGTAACCACCAACCGTGTGCCGTCCGGCGACACGTCGAGGTTGTAGGGCCCGGCGCCGGTTTGGAATCGCCGGGCAACCGACCAGGACGCCCGATCAATTTCCAGTACCTCCGCATTCCGATTGCAGGCGACGTAAACGAACCGGCCGTCAACCGATGGTGCCGCCCAGGTGGGTCCGCAGCGCGCTGCGTCCCTGGGAGCCGCCTCCTCGCCGAGAAAGGCATCCGCATCCACCGCATCGCCGGGTAGCTCCCGGATCCTGCCGGGAGCCAGGTACATGCGCCGAGACACCACGAGGTCGATGGCGTCGATTTCGACCAGCTGTTCGTCCCGAACGCAAACGAGGTAGTTCTTCAGCCCGTCAGGACTGAGTCGCGAACCGTGCGGCGTCTCGCAGGCCGGGATCTTCAGCAGCTCGGTCAGTGACTCGGTTTCGATGACGGAAACCGAGCTCGGCTCCGGATCGCCGTGCAGGTTGAAGTTCACCACGAACATCAGGTCCGTAGGCGTCAGAGACATCGACGCGGGGAACAGACCTACCTCGACCTGTCCGATTCTCCGGTTGTCCTGTGTCGAATACACGTGGACCTGTCCGAACGGATTCCCGTGGGCGATCGATACGTACCAGCGGTTGCCCGCCGGGTCCACGGTCAGGCCATGCGGTCCATCGATCTCCGTCGGATAGATGCCGACGACGATCGTCTCGGCCACCTCCGCCCCGTCCGGTCCGAACCGCACGAGCGCGACCTCGTCCTGCGATTCGGCGGCCACGTACACGTAGTAGTCGCCGCCAGGCGCTTCCTGGGCCGACAGCGCCGGCGCCCACAACAGCGCAAACGCCACCAGACCCCGCAGCCGCCATGTGTCGCCCGTGCGTGTCATCCCGTCTCTCCCAGTGCGTCGTGTCCGGTGGCTTGACCCGCGCCACCATGTCTGTGCGGCTTCGGGAAACTACGCCGGCGTTCCACTCGGTCGCCACCCGAACGAAGTGCGTCGGCGCCGGAGTTCACCGTCCGGCTGGCGCTGGACTTCAGCGACAAGCTCTCGCAGCGTGTATTGTGGTTGATGTCGACAAGCTGGAAGCGGCTTGGCGGAGGGAGAAGGGGCCGCGGATCAGGCCGCGAGGCATGGTTCGAGGAAAGTCCGGGCTCCGCAGGACATGGTGCCGGGTAATTCCCGGGCGCCGAGAGGCGACGGAAAGTGTCACAGAGAACAGACCGCCGATGGCGGCACGTGTGCCGCACAGGCAAGGGTGAAACGGTGGGGTAAGAGCCCACCGCACGCGCCGGAGACGGCCGTGGCACGACAAACCCCACCAGGAGCAAGGCCAAACAGGAGTGAGCGGCGGTCCGTCGCGTTCGAACTCCGGGTAGGCCGCACGAGGCGCCGGGCAACCGGCGTCCCAGATAGATGGTCCCGCGGGCTTCGGTCCGTCACAGAACCCGGCTTATTTCCCTCCGCCGGCCTATTCTGGCGGAAACGTGCCGCCGGACTCGGATTCTCCGCCGGTGGAGCCGAGGAAGGTGATCGAGCGCGACGGCACGGCGACGAGCAGCGTCCGGGTCTCACCGCCGGAAAGAGTGACCGTTCGCAGCCCCGGGGGCTGCGCCCGGCGCGGAAGCGTGGCCGGATCCACGTTCGCCGTATACGTACCGGGTCGGATCGCGGGCAACTCCGCGCCTCCGTCTCCGGACGTGCGGAGCCTCCAGCCACCCGATGCCGCGGACACCTCGACGGTCAGGTCGGGCAACGGCAGTTCCGTCGGGCCACGCAGGCCGTCCCGGTCGGCATCGAGGAACGCCTCGATACGAAGCGAAGCTGCCTGATGCACGGGGATGGAGAGTTCTCCTCCGCCCGGTACACCCGTGGGAGCCGGTGGAATAAACCCGTTTCCCAGGGAAGAAACTTCCACCTCGATCGGCGTTCGGCGGGCCTCGGCGGGAAAGGAGAAGTGGCCGCGACGCGTAGTCACGGTCAGACCGCCCATCGTCAGGCGGACGCCGTCCATCACGGGTTCCTGCGGACTGCGGGCGCCGTCACCGTCGGTGTCGAGAAACACGATACCCTGCACGGCCCGTTGCCGCGGGAAAGGCACGGGCAGCGGCAGCCCCTTGCGCACGCCCGCAGACACTCGCACCTCGGTCCCGCGGTCGTCGACGGTTCGAACCGTCTCCGCGCCCAGGAGCACGGCCAGGTCGGGATGCACGTCGAACTGCACGCCCAGTTGAACCAGCGCCTCGCGGGCGGTTTCGACACCGTCCAGCAAGGTAGCAACGGAACCGTGGATTTCCACCAGGTCGGACAGGCGATAGGCGCCCGTCAGATCGAGCGAGATGTCATCTGTGGACAACGCGTCACGCCGGTACGTGAGGCCGAAACGACCCCAGCCCCGATCCCCTCGCAGGTTGTAGCCGGCCACCGTTCGAAACACGGGGCGCCACAGCCCGACGCTCCGCGTGCCACCCACTTCCAGGTGGGCGTCGATCGAACCCGGTCCAGCCGCGACTTCGGCGGTCGCCTCGATCGTACGGTCCTGGAAGGCGACCGCGCCCGAAGATTCCCTGATCCGGCCTCGTACCTCGAACCGGTCAGCGTCCCGCCGGAAGAACAGACCCGCCTCGGCCGTCTGCGTGCGGTCGACCCCCAGGAACTGTGTGGACGGATTCCTGAGGTCGCTGAATTCCCCGAGGAGGCCGAATCCGGCAGCCAACTCGGACAGGCCCCCG
>JAOTWC010000152.1 GCA_029863105.1 Gemmatimonadota bacterium
TCCAGACCTCGTCGTCAAACTCGTGGCGCCGCCGGCCGCCTTCGACCTCCGAATCCCGCTGTTCGAACGCCATGGACCGGAACGGATGCGATGCGATCCAACTCACCAGACGATCTTCGAACCTGAGCAGCGGACCGCCGATTCTCACGTCCAGGGCAACCCGGTGCGCTGAGATTCCGGAGACATCCTCCCGCGCTTCGACAGCCAGCGTCGCGCGGCCGAGGCGAATGCGCCCAAGCCTCACGCGATACTCCATTCGTTCACCGAGGGCCGGAACACTTCCGTCGCCGAAGAGTGCTTCCGGGGCGTATTGGGCCATCGCTGCCTCAGGGACAGCCAGTGCGAGCACGATGCCCGCTGCAGCCGTGAGGGTTCGCCCGGTGGTCGACATGATGTCCTCTCTTGTTGCGCCGCAGCCGTAATCCGACCCCAGCCTCGCGGCGAACCGACCGGGGCCTTACAGAAGCAGGCTCGCGGCACACGGTCAAGTCCGGATCAAGCACGAAGCACCGAGATGCTTGACCGGTGCTTGACTCGGCTCCCCCAGCGTCCGCTCAGCAGCAGAAGGTCCATTTCGGAAAGGGGGACATCATGAGAGCGATCGTCACCGGGGGTGCCGGTTTCATCGGTAGCCATCTCATTGAGGCACTGGTCGAAGCCGGGCACGACGTGACATGCGTGGAACGTCCGGGAGCGAAAAAAGGGTGGATCGAAGGGCTGCCCGTGGACTGGAAGCCCCTCGGACTCGAAGACGACAGCGCGTTGCGACAGATCTTCGCCGGGTCGGACGTTGTTTTCCACCTCGCCGGACTCACAGAGGCCGTTCGTCCGGTCGATCTCTATTCAGTCAACACGGAGGGGACGGCCAGCGTGACCCGCGCCGCGGCGGCGTTTAACGGGTCCGCCCCGCATGTCATCCTGTTGTCCTCGCTTGCGGCCATTGGTCCGTGCCGTAACGGAGAAGCCTTGTCGGCGGACTCGACTCCGTGTCCGCTGTCGCACTACGGCAATTCGAAATTGCTCGCCGAGGCAGTGGTCCACGCGTTCGAGGACCGTGTGCCGGCCACGATCATCCGACTCCCTTCGGTCTACGGTCCGCGTGAGAAGGCCGTCCTGACCCTGTTCAAGATGCTCAAGCACGGTATCGCGGTGACCATCGGCGGATGGGAGCGCGAGGCCAGCGTGATCTACGTGAAGGACGTCGTGCAGGGTTTGATGGCGGCTGCCGGGAGCCGTCGCGCGGAAGGACGGACGTACTGCCTCGCTCATCCCGCGCCGATTTGCTGGAGCGAACTGGCCGAGACCGCGGGCGAGGTATTTGGGCGCCGTCCCCGGTTGATGAGCCTTCCTGCCGCTGCCGCGAATCCGATCGCTCTGTGTTGCGAGGCGGGGGCTCGCCTTGGCGGCAAAGCGGCAGTGTTGAATCGCGATCGCGTCCGGGAAATCTCCCAGGAACGCTGGGTGTGTGACCCGTCACGCGCGATCGGCGAGATCGGGTTTGCCCCGGCCTACGCGATTGACCGAGGCGTTCGTGAAACCATCGCCTGGTACCGAGAGGAGGGATGGCTATGAATAGCGGAGTTCGGCCGGTCGACCGGCTGATGTCAATATACAACGGCGCCATGGCGTTGTTCTGGGCCGCACTGCTGCCCGGCATGTTTCCGCTGCACGTTTGGCCGCTGGCGCTGATCGCAGCTCACGCGGGAGCGGCGTGCATACCGCTGCTGATCCGACGGCTCCCGGAGAGGCCGGCGCTCGTGACTCGGTTGTTCCGAGAAGGGTATCCCTTGCTCTGGCTTCCGGCGCTGTGGGTGGAGCTCGACCCGGCGATCTTCTTCGCCCACACGACGAGCTTCGATGCGGCAATCATGGCATTGGATCTGATGGTGTTCGGCACTCACCTGGACGGAACGTGGATGCCGGCGATGCCGCAGGTGTGGTTCAGCGAGTTGATGCACTTCGCCTATTGGGCGTATCTGCCGCTGATCTTCGTCCCTCCCATCGTCATGGCGATCCGTAAGCGGGGCGATGTTTACCGGGACATCACGTTCCGGCTGATGACGGCCTACGTCGTCTGCTACGCCATCTACCTCCTGTTTCCGACGATCGGACCCCATGTATACGGCGTCCGCTACGCCGGCGGACCGCTCACGGAGGGATTCTTCTACGGCCTCGTCAAATCGGCGCACGAGACGGGCGACGTGGTTGGCGCGGCTTTCCCCAGTTCGCACGTCGTGGGCGCCGTGACGATCGCGTGGATCGGCTGGCGCTGGTTCTCCCCGCTCGTCGCGAGCCTGATGTCCGTCGAGGCGTTCGGCGTCGTTCTGTCGACCGTCTATACACAGAACCATTACGCCGTCGATTCGATCGCCGGAGTCGTCACCGCGCTGATGATACAGGCGTGGATCGTACCCGTGGCAGCGCGTGCTCTCGATAGCAGGAGCAAAAGTCGAGTTGCGAATCAGCCGTGGTCGGCGATTCCCCCACTCGCGCCCGTACGGCGCCCCGGAGGTGGATAATGAACGGCAAAGTGCTCGTTACTGGAGCGACGGGCTTCATTGGGACCTACCTGGTTCGGCAGCTCGTCGAAGAAGGACGCTCGGTGCGCGTGTTCGTGCGCCGACCGGAGGCGCTAGACGTCGGGATCCGACATCGACTGGAGGTCGTGCAGGGAGATCTGTGCAACCGCGATGCCCTCAGGCGAGCGGTACGAGGCACAGAAACCGTCCTGCACCTCGCGGCCTGTGCGAAAGCCTGGTCGCCCCAGCCGTCGGAATTCCAGGACGCCAACGTGCGAGCCGTCGGCTGGCTGCTCGACGCGGCTCGAGACTCGGACGTCGAGCGACTGGTACATGTCTCCACGGCGCTGACTCGGGACACCTCGGAACCACGGGGCCTGAACGGTTCGATGACGCCGTACGAGCAGTCGAAGCGCGCGGGCGAGCAGCTCGTCGAAGCGTACGCCGCAGAAGGCCGCCACGCCGTGATCGTCCACCCGACTCGCGTATACGGGCCGGGACCCCTGAACGATGCGAACGGGGTCACGCGCGTCATCGCGCTCTATATGCGTGGGCGATTCCGCTTCCGGATTGCCGACGGGGATGTGCTCGCCAACTACGTCCACGCGGCTGACGTGGCACAGGGCATTCGCCTGGCCGCGGACCGGGGTCGCTCCGGAAGGCACTACATGCTCGGAGGCGAGGAGAATTTCTCGTTCCGGGAGTTCCTGAATCAGGTCGCAGCGGTTTCCGGCGGTCGCCATCTGGTGGCGCCGCTACCGTCGTTCGTGGCGCGGGGCGCGGGGGTCGGGGGCGAGTTGTGGGGACGGCTGGGTCGGCCGACATCGCTGACGCGGGCCTGGGTGGACGTGTTCCTGCGGGATCTGCCGGTAGATGTCTCGATACCGCGGAGCGAACTGGGCTACCGGCCCCGCCCACTCACTACTGGATTGTCGGAGACAATTCGCTGGCTGCGAGGGGAATGCCTCGTGAAGGAGGCGGCGTGAACGAGCTCGCCCGCAGGTACCGAGCCGAGTTGCTGCTCGTCGGATCAACGCTGTCGTTGTTCCTGTTCTACTACGTCGCGCGAGCGGATGTGATAGGAACCCGGGGGTCGACGGATGGATGGTTCACGGTAACCGGCCCGGTGTTCCCTCCGACGCTGCACTTCCTGGCGTCCGCACTGCTGCTCGGAGCGCTGCCGGTCATCGTGGCGCGCGGACTGTGCGGGATTCCGTTACGCGAACTGGGACTGGGATTGGGACGGTGGAAAGAGGGCCTGATCTGGGTGGCGGTTGGCCTGCCGATCGCCATCCTCGCCGGGTGGATTGCCTCGGGATCGCCGGCCATGCGAGCCGTCTATCCGCTCGATCCGTCCGTTAGCGCACAGGTGGCCGAGTTCGTACCTCATGCTCTCCGCAATCTGCTCTACTTCGCGGCGTGGGAGGTGCTGTTCAGGGGTGTGCTGCTGTTCGGGCTCCGGCCGCGGACGGGAGACGGGACGGCCAACGCCACCCAGACGGGGATGTCGGTGCTGGCGCACTTCGGCCGTCCGATGACCGAGACCTTCTCGGCGATCCCCGCCGGGCTCGCGTTCGGTTGGATCACCTTGCGTGTCAAATCGATCTGGTACGTGGCGATCATCCACTGGGTCGTGGGAACCAGCATGGACTGGTTTATCGCAGCCGGCTGAGGGGCCCGAGACGCTAGTGTTCGGACTCCTCACCACCCCCGGCCCAGGCCCTGACGAGCTCCTGGTCCCCGGGCGCCAGCCGCGCGTTCGGGTGGAGAATCAGATACAGTGAGAGCGGCATCTCGCCTTCCTCGAGCTCTTCCGTTGAACGCCGGTCTCACACCAGGGGCACGAAGCGGACCGCTTCCATGTACCGCTCGTCGCAGCGGTCGGGACCCCACTTCGTGATGCACAGCAGGTCCTGGTGTCCCTCGCGACCCACCGGGATCACCAGCCGACCTCCCACCCGCAGCTGCCGCAGGAGCGCTTCTGGGACGTCGCGCGCCGCCGCCGCCACGACGATTCCGTCGAACGGCGCATGCTCCGGCCAGCCCAGGCGACCATCTCCGTGCCGCGAAGTGATGTTGTCGTACCCGAGTTCGGAGAACCGCCGGCCGGCTGTTTCCGCCAGCTCCTGGTGAACCTCGATCGTGAACACCTGCCCGGCGATCCGGGACAGGACCGCGGCCGCGTACCCGGAACCGGTTCC
>JAOTWC010000153.1 GCA_029863105.1 Gemmatimonadota bacterium
GAACCGCTGGTTCGAATGCGCCGAGCCGTAGCTCGGCCAGGGCCAGATTGGCGTGACCGAGTGCCTCTTCGGGTGCCTGTTCGATCAATTCGGCAAACTGACCCGCCGCCTCCGCCGGCCGACCCTCCTCCAGGTGGGCCAGGCCCAGCGACCGCAGTGCGACGAGAGACGAGTACTCCGCGGCAGCGGGCCGTCGATCACACGCCGCGAGTCCGAGACCCGCTGCCATGGGGACACACAGACACATCATCCTCCCGAAGGATCGCCTACTCATCTGCGGCCTCCGCGTCGGCGTGGTTGAGCTCGACCTCGGACCAGGCCGGAATGGGGCCCGGGTGCATCGAGCTGCGACCGTCCGGCCAGATCACCCGGACGCTGTCCGCCTCCGGGATCTCGCCCAATCCGAAGCTGCGTCGCCCCGTTTCGGATTGGGAAAGATACGAACCGGATCCGGTCACGTACCACCTCTGCCGACGGCCGGCGGAATACACGAACACCTGCGCACCGATGGCCCGGCGATTTGCGGCCGGACCGATGAGGCGCACACCCAGCCGGCCGGCTTCCTCGGGTGCATCGACACGGAACAACCTCGCGGAATCCCCATTCACGGTGACCAGAACATCGGCATCGCCGTCCCGATCGTAGTCGCCCACGGCGAGTCCGCGACCCACGAGCGGCCGGCCGAAGTCGGTCCCCGTCAGCTCGCCTGCCTCCACGAATCGATTGCCTGCCCGCAGAAACAGCTGTGGCCGCTGGGCGAACGTGATTTCACTTCTGACATCGGCAATCGTCGGCTCGATGTGCCCGTTCGCGACGAGCAGGTCCTCCCACCCGTCGAGGTTCACGTCCGAAAACCGTATCCCGAACGTCAGCGGCAGCAGCGTGGGCCGCGCGAGGCTCAACTCGGCAGCGCGATCCCGAAAACTTTCGGCACCAAGCTGCACGTACAGGGAGATCGGCTCGCGAGAGAAGTTGCCGATGCTCACCGCCAGCCGGCCGTCGCCGTCCAGATCCGTGACATCGACACCCATGCCCGCCCGCGCACGGCCCGTCGGGTCGAAGGCCACGCCGGCCCGGACCGCCCGATCCTCGAACGTGCCGTCTCCCCTGTTCACGTAGAAGAAATTGGGTTCCGTATCGTTTGTGACGATGAGATCCGGCCAACCGTCCTGGTTGAAGTCGTCCACGACGATTCCCAACGCTTTTCCCGTCTCGTTCCACAGACCCGCCGCACGAGTGACATCCGAAAATCGCGTGCCCGCCTCGTTGCGGTAGAGCACGCACGTGTCGCCTTCGTACGCTTCGGGCGTGGCATACGCCTTCGTGGTGCCGTCGAGCGTGTGAAACAGATCCGTGGCACGTGTCCAGCGAACGTAGTTGCACACGAACAGATCGAGGTCCCCGTCCCGGTCGTGATCCAGCCAGGCGGCTCCGGTCGACCAGGCCTCGCCGCGGTCCGGCGGATTCCCCTCGACGCCCAGATCGCCGGTAACGTCTTCAAACCGACCGCCGTCGTTGCGCAACAGAACGTTGTCGCCGACGGCCGTGACGTAGATATCCTCATCTCCGTCACCGTCGTAGTCGCCGAATGCCGCACCCATGCCGTACACGGCGACATCGGCGCCGGACGCGCGGCTGACATCCTCGAATGTCCCGTCGCCCCGGTTTCGGAACAGCGCGGAGCGGGCCGCGTCCGGTCCCGACCACGACCGTCCGTTCACCAGAAAAATGTCCAGCCAACCGTCGCCGTCATAGTCGATCCAGCCGCCCCCGGACCCGATCGTCTCCGGCATCCACTTCTCGCCAGTCGCCCCGTTCGTATGTCGGAAATTCAGGCGGGCCTCTGCGGTGACATCGACGAATGCGGGAACCACCAACTCCACGCCTGGCACGGAATCCCGGGGCTCCTTGGCGTATGCCTCGGGATCGGGTCCCGTATCCGTGCCGCACCCCCCAACCGCCGTCGCCACCAGGCAGAAGAGCGCACCCTGCCCCATCCGCCCGTTCCTCACTCCGGGGACCTCGAGACCAGGTCGTACGTGCGCACGGACTGGCTCATGCGATTCACCCCCGGATCGGCGAGCCGGATCTTCTGCGCCAGGCGCCCTGACGCTTCGTCCACCTGCAGGTACTCAACCATGGCGCCGGCTTCGGCCGCTTCCTGTTCCCGGCCGAGCGCCGCCAGCGACAGCATGCGGTGGTACCAGGCGGCGCGATGCTCCGGGTCGATGAGCAGCAGCTCGTCCAGCACTTCGACAGCCGCCTCGAGTCGGCCGTCGAGGTAGAGCGTGCGGCCGAGTCCCATCAGAGATGCCCGATGCCTGGGAAACGCCGCCAGGGCACTTCGATAGGCCGCGGCGGCCCTCTCGTACTGTCCATCGGTCTGCCATGCCTGGCCCCACAGCCAGGCCACCGTGCCGTTGCCCGGAGCCCGCCGCTCGGCCTCTTCCAGGTGCTCCAGCGCGGCGGCCACGTTCCCTTCCACCAGGGAGGCCCGAGCCAGATTGAGCGGGCCGTCGGGCCGGTCCGGAGACAGCCCGTCCACGACCCGAAAGGCACGGCTCGCGTTCGTCGTTCGACCTTCCCGAAGTGATGCGATCCCATAGTCGTTGTAGCGGATCCAGGTCGGTTCGAGCGACGCAGCCTGGATTCCGCCGGGCTCCGGATCGATCACGACCTCCAGGGTGAACCGATCTTCTGCAACCACCGTCACCGGGAGCGTCGGTGCCTCGCGTTGACCCGGGAACGCCTCACGGACGGTGGAATAGGCGAACTCGCTGTACCCGCGGTTGAACTTTCGCCACAACAGCCTGACCTGAAATACATAGCGGCCGGGACGCGCCGGTACGCGTACACGGTAGTGGGACAGGTCCGCCGAACCGGGGCCGATCACGTTGCTGAACACGGTGGCTCTCAGGTCCTGCGGGTTCCGGCGGTCGATCGGCCGGCCCGCCGAGTCGACGAACAGGGCACCATACAGGTGCGCGTCCGAACCAAGGTGCCCCGACGGATCCAGGCTCCCACTCGCGGCCATCGACTGCCCTGCTTCATCCAGCAGGTGGACTTCCAGCCAGCCCTGGTTCGAGTCCACCGTTCCGCCCGGAAATCCGTGCCCGACACCCAGGTTGCGCACGACGACATCGAACGTCACGGTAGTCCCCGCCGGGACCAGGATCGGACCGTCACCCAGGCCCTCGATCCGTTGCCCGCCGGCGTCAGCCAGGCCGAAGATATCTACGGACAGCTTCTCATCCCGCAGAAATTCCTCGGTACGCCGCAATGCCGCCGTGTCCCCCCGAACCGACGGCAGGGCCGTGTTGGCAGCGACGAACCGATGCGATCGTACGAGGCCGCGCTCGGCAGCGAGGTCTCCCAGCGGGGCCCCCTCCAGCGGCATGTGGCAATCCCGACAGACCCGGCGTTCATCCGGAAGGTAGAAGGTCGACGCGTTCTCTCGCGATACGCCGCTGTCCTCCCAGGCGTCCGGTTCATTCTGGCCGCGAACCCACCGATAGCTGTTCACAGGCTCGCGCAGGCTCACCTTGTGGCACGCCGTACAAACCTCCGGGCTCGCCATGAAACCAGGCAGCATGGACGCCCGGTGAGCGTCGGGGCGAGCTCGCAATGCGGCGTCATGCAGCGCGCGGCGCCACCCCGGTGCCTCGACGCCCGCGAAGATATACGGATCGCCACCCTCGGCGCGCAGCTCGTAATTCCCGTTCCCCGTACGGTCGTGCACGGACTCGATCGCGTGGCAGGCAAGGCACGTCAGACCGGCCTGCGCCTCGACGGACGACCTGTCGACGTCCGCATCGAGTCCGCCGGTAAACAGGAGCGCAGGATCGTGACACGCACCGCACCACCGGCTCTTCAGCACGCCGACGCTCGCGCTGCTGCCGGTTGTCTGACGATGCACCTCGAGCCACCAGTTCGATTCCCGATTGCCCTCGCGCAGCACGTCGATCGCTGCCTCGTAGAACGGGTTGTTGAAAGAGGAATACCGATGAGCAGACGAAGCCCACTGCTCGACGACATCGGGGTGGCAACGAACGCAGGTTTCAGAGCCGATGCCGCTGGCCGTGTAGGCGCCCGCTCGTCTCACTTCGGATCGGACCGATGCGGGATCCGGGGGGGAGTTCCCGAGGATTGCCCGGGACGCCACGACGCCCCCGGCGGACGTGCGGGCCGGAGACGGATAGAAGGGGCTCTCAGGATCGGCGAATCCTGGCGGTATGACACCCAGGCGCTCTCTCGCGTAGGAGCCGGGCGGGCTGGAGGTCGGACCTGGCCCCGCCCGATCGCCGGATGCGACCAGATGCGCCCCGACAAACAGAACGAAAACTGCGACGGTCGCTCGAACCAGCCGCCGGGCGGTCGCCGCGGAGGACCGAACGACGCTCGCACGTCGATGCAACACGTAGAGTGCCGGCAGGCCAGCCGCCGCTGCCACGTGGGCCCACCAGACCCAGCGGTGCGATCTCGTCGCCGCTTCCGTCAGGATGAACAGTCCGGAGAGCAGGAGCAGGGCCGCGACACACAGGGTCAGGACTCCGGACGCGAGGCTGCCGGCAGCGCGACGCGTCCACACGCGAGGGAGGTGGAGGCCCGCGAAGATGCTCATCGCGACGACGAGCGCGGCTCCGAGCCCCGTGTGCCCGAGGAGCAGGACCTGGAACACCCTCGACGCCGTGACATCCTGTCCGGCCACCAGAACCCC
>JAOTWC010000154.1 GCA_029863105.1 Gemmatimonadota bacterium
GAGGGTGACGACCGGGGCATGCTCCAGCAACAGCACGACATCGTGGTCCAGAACGCCGGAGATGCGTGCACGGGCCAGTACCCGCTGCCAGGCGAGGCCGGCGCGGTACGGGACGGGACTCGCGACCGGGACGAGGTGGATCACATGTGAATCGGCCGGTCCATCGCCGCGAACGCCGCTTCCATGACCGCTTCGGCCATGCTGGGATGGGCGTGCGCGTGTGCGGCGATTTCCTCGACCGTCGATTCGAGCGCGCGGGCGAGTCCCGCTTCGCCGATCAGCTCGCTGACGTTGTAGCCGATCATGTGTACCCCCAGGACTTCGCCGTACCTGGCGTCCGCCACGATTTTCACGAAGCCCTCGTTGTGCGCGGCCGTCAGCGCGCGACCGTGCGCGGTCAACGGATACTTGCCCACCTTGATCTCGTGGCCGGCGGCCTTCGCCTCGTCCTCCGTGAGGCCGATGGAGGCGATCTCCGGATGGCAGTAACCTACGCTGGGGATGTTGTCGTACCGCATCGGATGGTGGGCCACGCCGGCAATCCGTTCCGCCGCCACGATACCCTCGTGCGAACCCTTGTGGGCCAGCATCGGCTCTCCCGCGACGTCGCCCACGGCGTAGATGCCCGGGACGCTGGTCTCACACCACTCGTTGACCTTCACCCACGGGCCGTCCATCCCGACGCCCGCGGCATCCAGGCCCAGCCCCTCGGTGAACGGGGCGCGCCCGACAGCCATCAATACCACGTCCGTATCGATCGTCTCCTCACCCTTCGACGACTCGACGGTCAGCCGCATCGGCGATGCGTCGCGGTCGAGGGACTTCACCTTCGTTCCCGTGCGAATGTCGATCCCGCGCTTCTTGAACGAGCGCGCCAGCGTCTTCCCGATTTCGGAATCGGCGAGGGGGACGAGAGAGTCCAGCGCCTCGACGACCGTCACGTCCACCCCAAAGGCATTGAACACGTCGGCGAACTCGACACCCACGTAGCCGGCGCCCACGACGACCATCGACGACGGCGGATTGCGGAGCGCGAGCGCCTCGCGGCTCCCGATCACCTTGGAACCGTCGATCTCGAAGCCCGGAAACGACTTCATCACCGAGCCCGTGGCGATCACGATGTTCTTGGCGTCGAGAACGATCGGTTCGCCGTCCTCCGGCTTCACTTCCACCTTCCCCGGGCCTGCGATCCGCCCGAAGCCCACGAACTGATCGACCTTGTTCTTCTTGAACAGGTACTGGATGCCGCCGGTGAGCTTCTCGCTGATGAACCGGCTTCGCTCGACAGCCGCATTCATGTCGTACTCGACGTCGATCGGCCGAACGCCCAGTTCCTCGCCGTGAGCCTTGAGGTTCTGGGCGAGCGCCGCGCTCTCCAGCAGCGCCTTCGCCGGAATGCATCCCCAGTTGAGACACGTGCCGCCGAACCCACCCTCGTAGGAATTGCTCTCGACGCAGGCGACCCGCAGCCCGAGCTGGCCGGCCCGAATCGCGCAGACGTATCCCCCGGGACCCGCTCCGATCACCACAACGTCGTATGTGTCAGCCATGCTAGCTCACCAGTTCTAGTGGATTCTCGAGCATCGCCCTGAACGTCTGCAGGAACGCCGCTCCCATCGCGCCGTCGATGACCCTGTGGTCGCACGACATGGTAACCCGCATGCGGCGCCGAACGACAACCGCGCCATCCTCGACGACCGGTTTCTCGACGGTCTGTCCGACGGCGAGGATCGCCCCTTCGGGCGGGTTGATGATCGCCGTGAATTCGTCGATGCCGAACATGCCGAGGTTGCTGATCGAAAAGGTCGCGCCCTGATACTCCTCCGGCGTCAGCCGCCGGTTGCGGCCGCGCTCGACGAGATCCGCGGCCTCCGCGGAAATCTGCAGCAGGCCCTTTCGGTCGGCGTCCCTGAGCACGGGCGTAATCAGGCCGTCCGGTACCGCGACGGCGATTCCAATGTCCACGCTGCCATGACGTCGGATCGCGTCGCCCTCGAAGGAGGCATTGATCTCCGGATGCCGGGCTAGCGCCTCGGCGGCGACTTTGATCAGCAGATCGTTGACGCCGACCTTGCCCTCGCTGAGCCGGTGATTCAGAGCCTTCCGCAGGTCCAGCACCGGCCCCATGTCGATTTCCGTCGTCAGGAAGAAGTGCGGCACGGGCCCGATGGACTGGACGAGCCGCTTCGCGATCGCCTTGCGCATCTGCGACAGTTCGATCCGTTGCTCCTCCAGCCGCGGGGCTCCCGCGGGAACCATGGAGGGCCTGGCCGATGCCGACGCCGGCGCCCGCGCCGGCGTGCCCCCTGCGGCGATCGCCGCCTCGACATCCACCTTGATCACCCGACCGCCGGGACCGGACCCCGGGACCGCGGACAGATCCAGGCCCGCGCTTTCCGCCATTCGCCGAGCCACGGGCGATACCTTGATTCGCCCGGAAGTACGGGGGGCAGCATCTATTGTTGCTGGCGCAGCAATAACAGGCTCGACTGCCGGGACCGGCACGCTCGCGGGGGAAGGCTCGGCTGCCGGGACCGGGGCGGGCGCCGGCTGTTCGGGTGCGGGCTCCCCGGATGCGGCCGGCGCCGACGATCGCGCGGGGACCGTCGCGAGCAGGGCCGAGATGTCCTCGTCGGGCTCGGCGATGACGCCGATCAGGGCACCCACTTCCACCAGGTCGCCCTCCGAGGCCAGCAGCGCCCGCACGACGCCGCCGTTCAGCGCCTCGATGTCCATATTGGCCTTGTCCGTCTCGACCTCGGCGAGAAGGTCGCCGGCCTCCACCCGGTCGCCTTCCTTCACCTTCCACTCTACGAGCTTGCCCTCCTCCATGGTCGGGCTGAGCTGTGCCATTACGACTTTCGTTGCCATGCGTAGAAATCCGTCAGTCGAGGTAGCAGACGTGCTTCACGGCGTTGATTACATGATCGACGCTCGGAACGATGAGCTTCTCGATCGGGCGGGCGTAGTGCATCGGCACGTCCAGGCCGGACACCCTGGCGACGGGCGCATCGAGATCGTCGAATGCCTCGCGCTGGATATCGTCCACGATCTGTGCGCCGATCCCGGCAATCGGCCATCCTTCCTGCACGACGACGGCACGGTTCGTCTTCTTCACCGAGGCGATCACCGCGTCCGTATCGAGGGGCCGCAGACTGCGGAGGTCGACGATCTCCGCCTCGACTTCGTACTCCGTGGCCAGCTTCTCGGCGGCCGCGAGCGCCACCTGCACCATTTTCGAGTGGGCTACGATCGTCACGTCCTCGCCGGCGCGCTTGATGTCGGCGAGTCCGATCGGCACGAGGTGTTCACCGTCCGGCACCTCGCCCTTCACGTTGTAGAGCAGCTCGCCCTCGATGAACACGACCGGGTCGGCATCGCGAATCGCGCTCTTCAGCAGGCCGAGCGCGTCGGCGGGTGTGGCCGGAGCGCAGACTTTCAGGCCGGGAATATTCGCGTACCAGGGATCCGGTACCTGCGAGTGCTGCGCGGACAGCTGCAGGGCCGCTCCGCCCGGGCCGCGGAACACGATCGGGATATTGAACTGTCCGCCCGACATGAACAGCATCTTCGCAGCGGAATTGACGATGGCGTCATAGGCGAGCAGCGCAAAGTTCCAGGTCATGAACTCCACGACGGGCCGCAGGCCGGCCATCGCCGCGCCCACGCCGAGGCCCGCAAAGCCATTCTCGGCGATGGGCATGTCGCGCACGCGCCACTCACCGAACTGGTCCAGCAGGCCCTTGGAGACCTTGTAGGCGCCGTCGTATTCGCCCACTTCCTCGCCGATCAGGAAGACGCTTTCGTCACGCTCCATCTCTTCCCGCAATGCCCGGTTGAGGGCCTCGCGGTAGGTGATCACCGCCATGCGTCCCTCCGACCCAGCCCGCCCCGGTACTCGTCGCGGTACACGTTCTCGTAGATCGCTGACGCATCGGGATGCGGACTGTTCTCGGCGAACTCGGCCGCGTCCTCCGAGGCAGCGATCGCGGCCTGGTCGAGCTGATCGTAGTCCTCCTGGCTGAGCAGTCCCTGCGACATCAGGCGGTCGCAGAACGTCGCGATCGGATCGTTCTTCCGCTCCCGCTGAACTTCTTCCTTGCTGCGGTAGGTGCCGTGCGCCGGATCCGACATGGAATGGCCCAGATAGCGATAG
This sequence comes from Gemmatimonadota bacterium, assembly GCA_029863105.1. Taxonomy (GTDB): domain Bacteria; phylum Gemmatimonadota; class Gemmatimonadetes; order Palauibacterales; family Palauibacteraceae; genus JARFPW01. The sequence continues at coordinate 4,157 of JAOTWC010000154.1, forward strand.
GTGACGGCCTCGAGGAACGTGGGCCGGCGCTGATCGCGCGCTCGATCCGCGGCCCGTGTGACGGCATCATACATCGCGATGACGTCCTGGCCGTCCACGCGCTCGGAGTGCATCCCTTCGTACGCCCGACCCCGAGTCACCAGCTGCTCCACCGAGGCCACACGATCCGTTGCGGTGCCCATGCCGTAGGCGTTGTTCTCGACGACGTACACCACGGGCAGGCCCCACTTGGCCACCATGTTGAACGCTTCGTGAAACGGCCCGCCGTTTACCACCGAGTCGCCGAAGAAGCACAGCACGACCTGGTCCCCGCCCCGGTACCGGATCGCGTACCCGACGCCCGCCGCCAGGGGAAGGTGGGTGCCAACGATCCCGTGGCCGCCCATGAAGTTGACCTCCGAGCCGAACATGTGCATCGATCCGCCGGCGCCGCCCGAACAACCGTCCACGCGTCCGAACAGCTCCGCCATGACGGCCCTCGGCGTGATGCCGCGGACGATGGCCTGGGCATGGTCGCGGTAGGCCGTGAACACGTAG
>JAOTWC010000155.1 GCA_029863105.1 Gemmatimonadota bacterium
GGTGCCGTCGGGCGGCGGCACCACTTCCCCCTCGAATCCCCACATGTGCGCCGACACCCACGCATCCACGGCGCTGGCGAGCGCCCAGAACCCAGCCAGCACGATCCAGTCCTCGCGTTGCTCCCGGCGTGACTCGGCAAGGCCGGTATCTCCGTTGTCGTCAGCCCGGTTGATGCGTTTCTGGGTCCGGATCACCATGTAGAGAGTGGCCGTCTGGGCGGTGACGTAAAACACGGCCCGGCCCGGGCGGTCGGCCGCGAACTGGCCCCAGCCGGGGAGGATCAGCGATCGGAAGAAGGCGCCCATCGGAGTCGGACCCGAACGAACCGTGTCTTCCGCCAAACCCTCGTCAGCCCGCAGGACGGGGGACCGCGTCGAGTCCTCCACCGTCGGAGCGGCTGCCGCGGGTACCGCGGGTTCCTCGGTCACCTGCGCCCGCACCGCGACCGGCTTCGTGAGCACGAGGCAGGCGGCCACCGCCAGGGTCCGCCACGGGAGCGTGTGGGAATCGAACCCACCCGGGACGTTTCTCACACCCCGAAACGGTTTTGAAGACCGCCGACGACACCAGCCGCCATCCGCCCCCCTGCCGAACAGGTACCGGCGGTTCACGCGATCCGTGCGATCACGTCAACTTCGACCCGGGCTCCCTTGGGCAACCCGGCCGCCGCTACCGTCGAACGGGCGGGATACGGCTCGGCGAAGTGCTCTCCGTAGATCGTATTCACCGCTCCGAACTCGTCCATGTCCGCGAGATACACCGTCGTCTTCACAACGTCCCGAAATCCGAGCCCGGCGTCTCCGAGTACTGCCGCCAGGTTGGCGAATACCTGGCGCGCCTGGGATTCCACGTCCGGACCCGCGAGCTCCCCCGTTCCAGGAACGAGCCCGATCTGCCCGGCGGAGAACAGCAGACCGGCTGCCGTGATCGCCTGGGAGTACGGCCCGATCGCCGCGGGTGCCTCGTCGGTATGAATCGCTCGTATTCTCGACATGATTCTCTCTTCGGCAGATTCCTAAAACAGTCCCTCGATCGTTCCGTCGCTGTGGACTTTCATTGCCTCCGCCGCCGGCTTCGCCGGCAATCCGGGCATGACCATCACGTCGCCGGTGAGCGCGACGATGAATCCGGCACCTGCCGATACGCGCAGTTCACGCACGGTGATTTCGAAATCGGTCGGGCGGCCCGTCCGCTTGGGATCATCGCTCAGCGAATACTGCGTCTTGGCGACACACACCGGGAGATTCCCCATGCCGTTGTCGACCAGCGTCTGGGCCATCTTCTGTGCGGCGGGCGCGAACACGACACCGCTACCGCCATAGACGCTGCGCACGATCGTGTTCAGTTTTTCCTCGATCGTCGTTTCGAGGTCGTACAGCGGCTTGAAGTTGGCTTCGCCGCTGTCCAGGGCGCTGAGCACCGCTTCTGCAAGGCCGATTCCGCCCTCTCCCCCGCGTGCCCAGATATCGCACGGAGCCACCCGCACACCCATCTGTTCGCACAGCGCGACGACCGCCCCGATCTCCTCGTCCGTATCCGAGGAGAACTGGTTGACCGCTACGACCGGCGGCACCCCGAACTGGCTGACGTTTTCGATATGCGCGCGCAGGTTCTCCAGCCCGGCGCCCAGCCCGGCCGGGCCGGATTCGCCTGTGCCTGCCGTCGCTTCGTGATGCTTCATGGCGCGGATCGTCGCCACGATCACGGCCGCCTCGGGTCGCAGACCTCCCATCCTGCACTTGATGTCGAAGAACTTCTCTGCCCCGAGGTCCGATCCGAATCCCGCCTCCGTGACGACGATGTCACCCAATGACATGCCCGCGCGCGTCGCGATCAACGAGTTGCACCCGTGTGCGATGTTCGCGAACGGTCCGCCGTGCACCAGTGCCGGGCCGCCCTCGATCGTCTGTACAAGGTTCGGTGCCAGTGCGTCCTTCATCAGCAGAGCCAGCGCGCCCGAAACATTCAGGTCGGCGGCACGCACCATGGACCCGTCCGCGCGCATTCCGAGAACGATGCGCCCCACCCGTTCCTCGAAATCAGGCAGGTCGAGAGCGAGGCAGAAGATGGCCATGATCTCGGACGCCGCCGTGATCGACCAGCTCTCCTCGCGCGGCATTCCGCCCATCGGCCCGCCAAGTCCGATGACGCACGAGCGCAGCGCCCGATCATTCATGTCTACGGCACGCTTCCAATTGATGCGCCGCGTATCGATGCCGAGCGAGTTGCCGCGCTGCAGGTTGTTGTCCAGGCACGCCGACAGGAGGGAGTGGGCCGACGTGATCGCATGAAAGTCGCCCGTGAAGTGCAGGTTGATTTCGTCCATCGGCAGCACCTGAGAATAGCCGCCGCCCGCGGCTCCCCCCTTGATGCCGAACACCGGTCCGAGCGAGGGCTCTCGCAGGCAGAGCATCGTCTTGTGCTCGAGCCGCCGGAGCGCCTGGGCCAGGCCCACGGCCACAGTCGACTTCCCTTCTCCGGCCGGGGTCGGCGACATACCCGTCACGAGAACGACCTTGCCGTCGCGCGGGCGCCCTTCGAGCGCCTCCGGCCGCACCTTCGCCACGTGATGGCCATACGGCCGCAGTTCGCTGTCGGTCAGGCCCACTTCGGCTGCGACGTCCCGAATCGGGCGTAGCTGTGCGTTCTGGGCGATTTCAATATCGGTCGGCATGCTTCCTCTGTCGGTTGCGTTCAGTCGTGTTGTTCGATTTCCGCCAGTAACTCGTCGCGGGTTACCGGCACGGCTCCCAATCGGCTAACCTCGATGCCGGCCGCGATCGTTGCCAGTAGAGCGCCCTCGACCAGCGTGGCGCTCCCGAGCAGCGCGGTTGCCATCACGGCAAGTACCGTGTCCCCCGCGCCCGTGACATCATAAACCTCGCGCGCCTGCGCCGGGACCCGCACGACGCCGTCCACGTCGTCGCCCAACAGGAGCATGCCCTCCTCACCGAGGGTGAGCAGCAGGTTGGCTACCCCGAGCCGGGCCATGATCGGGCTCAGATCGGCCGTTTCGATCGCCGACGGTTCCACGCCCATTGCCGCGGCGAGTTCGCGGAGGTTCGGCTTGAACACATGGGCGCCCCGAAACTCGAAGAAGTGCCGCAGCTTCGGATCGACAATCGCCGGGATCCCTCGACGGGCGGCTCCGTCCAGCAACCGCCGCACGAGCTGTTCCCCCAGCACCCCCTTGTCGTAGTCCTGCAGTACCAGCACTCCCGCAGTGTCCAGTGCGGCCTCCGCCCGCCCGACGAGTGCGGCGACGGCGTTTTCTTCCAACGACGATCCGGACTCCCGGTCGACGCGCAACATCTGCTGGTGACGCGCCAGGACACGCGTCTTTTCCGTTGTGGGTCGACCCGGAGTGACTACCAGGTCGTCCACCGGGATCCCGACCGTGGCCAACGCCTCCGTCAGGGCACCGCCGGCTGCGTCGTCCCCGACGGTTGCCACGAGTCGACAACCGATTCCGAGCGCGCGAATGCCCGCGGCGACATTCGCAGCGCCCCCGATAGCGAGTCGCTCCTCCGTGACGCGGACGACCGGCACGGGAGCCTCGGGGGAGATCCGATCCACGAGGCCAGACACGTACCGGTCGAGCATCGCATCTCCCACGACGAGTGCACTGCCGTTGCCCGCCCGGTCGAGCAGATTGCGGGATGCATCGAGATCGGGATAGGAGAGTTGGCCGGACACGTTCGCCTTGCGGTGGATCTGGATCGCCGGTAACCTGAGAATTCCGGTCTTCGAGCGCTGTAACGCGTTGCCGGAAAACGCACTCGGAGATCGGAGCCCTGTTGCTGCGGGCAACCTAGCGGTGGAACCGAACGGAGTCAAAGCAGCCCGAACGGACCTGCTTGCATGAAGATTCTCGACGGCCTGTTCTCACTGGCCCGATACCAGGCGGACCGAGTTCGTCTGCTCGCGTGGCACGCACAGACTTACGTGAGCCTCGGCGTCCAGGCGCTTCGGGGCATCGTCACGCGTCCGTTCTACGGGCGCGACACGATCGTTCAACTGGATTCCATCGGCGTCGGCTCCCTGGGAATCGTGTTCCTCACCGGTCTGTTCACCGGGATGGTGCTCGCCCTGCAGTCCGCCGTCGAGATGGAGCGCTTCGGCGCCACGATCTACATCGGCCGCCTCGTCGGAGCGAGTACGGTTCGGGAACTCGGACCCGTCCTCACCGCACTCATGGTCAGCGGCCGTGCCGGTTCGGGCATTGCCGCGGAACTCGGCGCCATGCGCGTAACGGAGCAGATCGACGCGCTTCAGACCATGGGCGTGGATCCGGTGCGCAAGCTCGTGGTGCCGCGGTTCGTCGCCTGCCTCATCGCCCTTCCGTTGCTGACGATCGTCACCGACATCGTGGCCATCCTGGGCGGACTGCTGATTTCCGTGGTCAAGCTGGGCCTCACGTTCGACCTGTACATGCGCTCGGTATACCAGACGCTGGCACAGACGGGATTCGTGTTCCGGTACGTGCCCATCGATTTCGTCATGGGCATGGTGAAACCTCTGTTCTTTGGCGCGATCATCGCCCTCACGGCCTGCCACTTCGGAATGCGGACGGAGGGCGGTACGGAGGGTGTCGGACGCGCGGCGACACGGTCTGTGGTCGTTTCGTCGATCCTGATCCTGGCGACGGACTACTTCCTGACTCAGATCCTCATCGCGCTGCTGATT
>JAOTWC010000156.1 GCA_029863105.1 Gemmatimonadota bacterium
GAAGTCGCATCACGACTCCCGGACCGGTCGAGCTCGTCGCCGACATCGGGGAAGTCGTCGCCTCGGGAGCGGCATACTTCGCGATGGAGGTGTCGTCCCATGCGCTGGATCAGCGCCGCGTAGAATCGGTGCCGTTTGCCGTGGCCGTGTTCACGAACCTGACGCGCGAGCACCTCGATTACCACGCGGACATGGAATCGTACCGGAGGGCGAAGCTGCGGTTCGTCGACTTGCTCGCTCCGGACGGCGTGGCTGTCGTAAATGCAGAGGATCGCGCCTGGGACTCCTTGCGTGCCGCCGCCCCCAGGGTACTGACCTTCGGTCGGAATGACGGACCCGACGTGCGGGCCGAAGACATCAGCTATTCCAGTTACGGCAGCCGGTGGACGCTGGTCACGCCGGCGGGCCGTGCTGCGGTGGAATTCCCCCTCCTGGGTGACTTCAACATATCAAATGCACTTGGCGCCGCGGCAGCTGCCCACGTACTCGGAATCGACGCGGCGACGACGGCAGTGCGACTGGCCACAGCTCCGCAAGTGCCGGGTCGCATGGAAGTGCTGGCTCGCGAGCCGGGCCCGATCGTTCTGCGTGACTACGCACATACGCCGGACGGTTTGAAGCGGGCGCTCGACTCGCTGCGGAGTCTGGCTGACGGTCGCCTTACCGTCGTGTTCGGTTGCGGCGGCGACCGGGACAGGGGAAAGCGGCCGTTGATGGGACAGGCGGCCGTCGGTTCCGCGGACCGGGTCATCCTTACCACCGACAATCCACGGATGGAGGATCCGGACCGCATCGTCCGCGATATCGCAGGAGACCTCCCGGCCGGCAGTTTCGAGGTGATTGAGGACCGCAGCGAGGCCATCGAGAGCGCGGTGTGCAACGCCGGGAACTCGGACGTCGTGTTGCTGGCGGGCAAGGGACACGAGACCTACCAGGACATCCTGGGTGAGAAGCAGCCGTTCGACGAGGCCGCGATTGTGCGCGGCTTGATCGGTCACGGGTCATGAGCGCCGCGTTCGAGAGCCACGAGATCCGGCGCGCGCTGAGACTTCCTCAGGGCCCTGATTCGCGGCGCTACACCGGCGTGGCCATCGACTCGCGTGAGGTCGAACCGGGTTCTCTGTTCGTCGCGTTGCGTGGTGCCAAAGTGCACGGTGCGGACTACCTGGAGCAGGCAACCCAGCGCGGCGCGATTGGTGCGATCGTGCCTGCCGACCGCGAATTGCCGGATCTCGGTGCCGAATGGTTCCCTGTACCCGACACGTTGCGGGCGCTCGGCGATCTTGCCCGCTTCGTCCGTCGTCGGTCCGGAGCGAGAGTTATTGGCATCACGGGAAGCTCGGCCAAGACGACGGTCAAGGAGATGCTGGCCGCCGCTCTGTCCGAAGCTGCGCGGACGTGGGCGACGCCCGGCAATCTCAACAGCCTCACCGGTCTCCCCCTCGCAATCCTCCGGGCGGACTCTGAAGCCAGCTATTGGGTCCTGGAAATGGGCAGTAGCGCTCCGGGCGAGATCGCTCGCCTGGCGGCCATCGCCGTACCGGACGACGCGGTGGTCACCACGGTTGGAGCGGCCCACCTCGAGGGGTTCGGGAACGTCGAAGGAGTTCTGAGGGAAAAACTGGCGCTGATCCGCATCGCGCAGGGGGCGGGCAGGGTGGTCGTCGGCGAGCAGCCTCCCGAACTCGCCTCGGCCGCCCGACAAATCCGTGATGACGTCGTCGTGGCAGGTCTGGAGCAGGAGGCGGACTATCACCCGGATCGGTATGAAATCGGGGCGGAGTCGTTGAGTTTTGAGCGCTCGGGAGTCGACTACCGCATGCACGTGGGCGGCGAGCATCACTTGCGAGATGCACTGCTGGCCGCAGCGATGGCTGAGCTGCTGGGTGTTGCTCCGGACGCCGTCGCTCGCGGGCTGGGTACGTTCCGGCCCCTCGGAATGCGAGGCGCGCTGGTACGCGCCGGAAGCCTCACGATCGTAGCTGACTGCTACAACGCGAATCCCGAGTCGTTTGAAGCAGCCATCCGATACTGCGAAACGGCGTTTCCGGGTCGACCGCGCAGCGCAGTCGTGGCCTCCATGCTCGAGCTCGGCGCCACCTCGGCTGAAGCCCACCGCACCGTGGCGCGGCGCCTCCTCGGCGCCGGATTCGACCGCATCTTCGCACTGGGTGAGTTTCGGGATGCGTTTGAGGAGACGGCGAATGGCGGAAGCCGCGTCGCACCCGTCGATACCGTGTCCGACGCCGTCGCACGGATCACCGCGGATGTCAAACAGGGAGAGGTCGTGCTGGTCAAGGGTTCGCGGGGCGAGCGACTGGAACGCGTCGTCGAGGGTCTTGTCGAGCGTCACGGGCGGAGCGACGACTGATGCTCTACCACATCCTGTTCCCGCTCGCAGACCGTCACATCATATTCAACGTGTTCCAGTACATCTCGTTCCGAGCCGCAGGGGCGATGGTTACGGCGCTGCTCGTTTCGTTCATCGCCGGTCCTCCGATCATTCGACGCCTCGAAGCTCTGAACATCGGCCAGGTCGTCCGCCTGGACGGACCCCGAACCCACCACACCAAGGCCGGCACGCCGACCATGGGTGGAATCATCATCCTCGTGTCCGTCGTAACGTCCACTCTGCTCTGGGCACCGCTCGACCTCTGGTACATCCACGCCGCGCTCGCGATGACCATGGTGACCGGCCTGATCGGTTTCACGGACGACTATCTGAAGGTCGTACGCCACGAATCGCGAGGCCTGATCGCCCGTCACAAGCTGATCTGGCAGTTCGTCGCCGGGATCGGATTCGGCGTGCTGCTCCTGTGGATCCCGCTTCCGCCTGCCGGGGACGTCACGCATCGGTTGGTCCCGTTCTTCAAGAATGTCGAACTCGTGCTGGTTCCGTTCGCGTTCCCCCTGTTTGTCGCGATTGTCGTAGCCGGATTTTCCAACGCTGTGAACTTGACCGACGGGCTCGACGGATTGGCCGCCGGGCTGGCGGCAATCTCGGCCTTGGCCCTGGCCCTGTTCGCCTACGTCATGGGACGATTGGACACCTCCTTCTACCTCGGTCTTCCCTACCTGCCGGGAGCAGGCGAACTGACGGTGTTCTGTGTTTCAGTCGCTGGTGCTGCGATCGGATTTCTGTGGTTCAACGCGCCTCCCGCGACCGTGTTCATGGGAGATACGGGGTCCCTCGCTCTCGGCGGGGCGATCGGGACCGTCGCGGTCCTGCTCAAGTCAGAGCTGCTGCTCGTTGTCGTCGGCGGCATGTTCGTGCTGGAGGCCCTGTCTGTTCTGATACAGACCACGACGTTCAAGATCACTCGCCGCCGCACGGGAGTCGGCAGGCGCGTGTTCCGCATGGCACCGCTGCACCACCATTTCGAACAACTGGGATGGCCGGAAACGCGGGTGGTAATCCGGTTCTACATCGTAGGAATCATCTTCGCATTGGTCGCGCTGGCGACCCTGAAGGTCCGATGAAGCGGCGGGAAATGCCGTTCGAACCCGACGCCACCGTGAGCGTTCTCGGCCTTGGGGTGTCCGGAACCGCCGCGGCGCGGCTGGCCACGTCCCGCGGAGCGACGGTGTATGCCAGCGACGCCTCTGCGGGCCCCGAACAGAAAGCGGCCGCCGCGGCGCTGGCGGCGGAGGGGATCAGTGCCGAGGCCGGTCGGCATGACATGGACCGAATCCTGGACTCCGACCTGGTGGTTGTGAGCCCGGGGATAAGTCCGTTTTCCGACGTGCGCCAGGAGGTGTCAAAGCGCGGTATCCGCACGATCGCCGAAGTGGAACTCGCCTACGGTACCCTCAGCAGCCGCGTGATAGGGATCACCGGAACAAACGGCAAGACCACGACCACGGAACTCGCGGCCGCGATCCTTCGGGAGTGTGGAACGTCAGCTGTGGCCGCCGGGAATATCGGTCGCCCTCTGTCCTGGACCGCCATGGACGAAGAACAGCCGGATTGGGTCGTCGTAGAGCTCAGCAGCTTTCAGCTGGCCGATCTGGAATCCTTCCACGTCGATATCGGCGTTTTGCTGAATCTCGCCCCCGACCATCTGGACCGATACCGCGACCTTCAGGCGTACTACGCGGACAAACAGCAGTTGTTTGCCGTCGGAGACGAAAGCACCCACTGGGTGCTCAACGCGGACGATCTGTCCGTCCTCGACCTGGCGAATTCGCTGGCTGACGAGGCATTCAAGTTTTCCTTGAAGGGTCCGGTCGAGCGGGGAGGATGGTTGTCTGAGAACGACTCGCTCGTCGGCCGGATCGACGGTTCAGAGGAGTACTGGATATCGAGAGCCGAGCTCCCGCTGATCGGACCCCACAACGTCGCCAACGCACTGGCCGCGGGAGTTGCAGCTCGACTGGCCGGCTGTCCAGCAGATGCCGTTGGAGGAGGTCTTCGGCTGCCGCCCGGCCTGCGGCACCGGCTTGAGTCGGTCGGCGAGGTGGACGGTGTCCTGTGGATCAACGATTCGAAGGCGACAAACGTCGCAGCGGCGATCGCCGCCGTCCGGTCTTTCGAACGCCCGATCATCATGATGCTGGGCGGACGCCACAAGGGAGAACCGTACGAGTTGATCGCCGAGTCAGGGCGTGGGCGCCTCAAGGCCGTCGTGGCGTTCGGGGAAGCCGCTCCGAAGATCATTGCCGACTTGGAGGATGCAGCCCCACAC
>JAOTWC010000157.1 GCA_029863105.1 Gemmatimonadota bacterium
TCCAGCGTGCGGATGTGTCCCTTCAGAAACGGGTGCAGCACGCACGGGCTGTCGTCGGAGCAACGCGACGGCCAGAGGGTGCAGCGTTGCAGGAGCCGCGGGCCCTCGACGGCCACGAACACCTCCAGCACACTGATCGAGTCCGCTGGGCGGGCGAGCGTGTAGCCCTTGCTCCGTCCCCGTGAAGAGAGCAGAACGTCGTGACGAGCGAGCTTCTGGAATGTCTTCGCGAGAAAGGCCCTGGGTAGACCCGCGGCCTCGGCGATGTCCGCGAGTGCGACGTACTCGCCCGGCGGCTGGGCGATCAGGAACTCGAGTGCCACGAGGGCATGCTCGCTCTCTTTCGTCAGTTGCATTGTCTCGTCGTCCGAAAGCAAGTCTGCGAAAAACGGACCATTGGGACCTTAAGATCGATTATTATCCGACTTACGTCAACCGAGGCAATAAAGGACCCGATACGCTGTAATGCGGTATAAGCAGTCCGGGTGTATTTTGACGGCAGGGTCCAAGGCGGGTCGCCCGCTGCAGTTGACGTCGTCACCGCGTCGCGACCCCGAGTCTCCTGCACCTTGACAGTGAGGCACACATGAAGAACCGTCGAGCGCGTTCGGGGTTCGTGCTTGTGGTGGGCGGGGCGCTGTTTCTCGCCCTCCCGACCCAGGGCGTTGCGCAGGACATAAATCAGCGGCTCATGAAGCTGCGACTCGGCCTCGTGGGTCTGACCATCGACATGCCTGACGGTCAGTACCTCGGCGAATCCAACATCGAACGGCAGACGTTTCGTTGGGATACGGAACTCACGGCGGACGATCGCGTTTCTTCGGATCGGCTCCTCGCCCTCGAGCATTTCCAGTGGGCGGGTCTCCCCGTCATGCCCGACAACCAGTTGAGCTTCACAAAAGGGATCTTCGGTCCCGAGCGCTTTCGCCTCGGCGGACGCCTCACGAGCCTGAACATCCAGGGCAGGGAGCGATACGAGGTTCGCTCCCACGTCACGTGGTCGATTTATGACACCGAGACGTCGAGTGTGATCATCGAGCGCGAAACCAAAGGCCTGGCAAAAGGAGCCGTGCTGGGTTTGCGTGGAGAGCAGCCTAACGCACTCCTTGAATCCGTGATCCACTCGCTCGAGGAATTCCTGGACGCGGCAGGCGAGAAGGCCCTGAAGGCAGCCCGCGGCTGACCCTGGCGGTCGGGCAATTCGGGTCCCGAAGACACGAAATCCCAGATGTTGCGGTTCCAGGGCAGGCGGACCGACTGGCACGGGGCTGCGCCATCCCCATCGCACGGAACCATTTACGCCGGCGTCGGTAATTCCTCCCATTCCGGCACCGTAGTTGCGGGAGAATCACCGGATCCAGAGTTGGAGTACCCGAGCATCCACCTCCGAAGGAGTTTTATCGATGCGCGCACGAACCCTGCTGGCCATTCTGGCCGGCGCGCTCTTCATGTTGCCCGCCACCGCGAATGCCCAGGTCAGGCTCGGCCCGCAGTTGAGTTGGGGTGACGATACGAATCTGGGGATCGGGGGCCGCGTCCTGGCGAATGTCGGATCGATGAATCAATGGGATTTCATCGGCACGTTCGACGTGTTCTTTCCCGACGACAGTCCGACCAACGATGTCAGCTACTGGGAAGCCAACGGCAATCTGGCGTACAATTTCAGAATGCCTGACGCTCCCGCTTTGTCGCCGTACGTGGGCATCGGGCTCAACATCGCCCACGTCTCGGTGGACAGGGAGACAGGCGACTTCGACGATACCGACCTGGGAATCAACTTCTTCGTCGGGAATCAGTTCGAGGCCGGGTCGACCACGCCATTCGCCGAACTCAGAGTGGTCGCGGAAGGCGCGTCCCAGGTCGTCCTGACAGGCGGGATTCTGTTCTAGTGAGACAGCCGACCTGCGTGAACGGCGCCCGACCCGAGTCAGGCGCCGTTCTCGCAATCGGCTGCCTGGCCCAAGCGCCAGACGTAGCGAATCCTCGCCGCCGGCTGATATTCTGCCTCTTGTAGGATCACCGGCAGGAAATCAGCTACAGGCATGGTCTCATGATACATACTTCCTTGGGTGAAGCTGCTTCGGGGCGCACCCGCGATGGCTTCCGGCGAGGCTTCATCATTCCGATCGGCGGCGCGGAGCAGAAGCTTCGTGATCGCGACATCCTCACGCGTTTCGTCGATCTGTGTGGTGGCGAGCAGGCCCGGATCGCCGTCATACCCACCGCGTCGGAAGCGTCCGAGACGGGACCCACCTACGAGCGCGTCTTCGGTGAGATCGGGGTCGAGCACGTGCGGAACTTTCCGTTCAACACGCGGGCCGACTGCGACAGCAGCGACTGGCTGGAAGAGCTCGGGAGGTCGACCGGCGTCTTCATGACCGGCGGCAACCAGCTACGATTGTCCACGACCCTGGGTGGAACGAAAGTCGGCAGTCTGCTGCGCGTGCTCAGTTCACGCGGCGTGCACATCGCGGGTACCTCGGCCGGGGCAGGGTTCCTGTCCGAACACATGATCGCCTTCGGAAGCGAAGGCTCGTCGCCACGCGCCAACATGGTTACGCTAGCGCCGGGACTGGGACTCACCAACGCCGTCATCGTTGACCATCATTTTCGGGAACGCGATCGTATTGGACGACTGATGACGGCGGTTGCATACAATCCGTTTGCGATCGGCCTGGGACTGGACGAGGACACGGCCGCGTTTATTGGGCCTGATGACGTATTGGAAGTGGATGGCAGCGGCTCAGTGACGCTCGTCGACCCCTCGGAAGTCGAGTTCACATCCATGGACTCGGCTCACCAGAACGATCCCGTGTGTCTCGTCGGCCTGCGGCTTCACGTGCTTACCAGCGGCTGGCGGTTCGACCTCCCGGCACGTCGGGCTCTGGAGCCGCAGCCGGCAACGAGCGTCCAGGCTTGAACATCCTCGAAAGGGCGGTCTACGCCGGCCCCAGCCTGTATGCCCGATTTCCGGTCATCCGACTGCGAATAGACATCGGCGAGCTGGAGCACTGGCCGAGCGCGCGCCTGGGGGAAGCGTTCATCGGACCATTGCTGGATGCGCTTCCCGGACTCCGCGAGCACGGCTGTTCATACGGCGAACCGGGGGGCTTCGTGCGTCGGCTGACCGATGACGAAGGCACCTGGATCGGCCACGTGCTCGAACACGTCGCGATCGAATTGCAACACTGTGCCGGCCAGGACATCACATTTGGCAAGACCCGCTCGACGGATCAGCCGCGCGTGTACGATGTGGTCTATCAGTACGAGGCCGAACGTGTGGGCGTCGAAGCCGGCCGTCTCGCGATCCAATTCCTTCAGTCGCTTCTGCCGGAGCACCTTCGCACTGACGGCGCACTTCCGGCCGAGTTCAATTTCCCGGCGGAACTCGAGACGTTCATCCGGTTTGCGCAGCGGACCGCGTTCGGTCCGAGTACGGCGTCGCTGATTCTCGCTGCCGAGGAACGTGACATCCCCTGGCTGCGGTTGAACCCCTACAGCCTCGTTCAGTTAGGTCACGGCAAGTACCAGCAGCGGATCCAGGCGACGATCACCAGCCACACGTCCCACATTGCCGTAGAAGTCGCATCGGACAAAGAAGAAACGAACAAGATCCTGGGCGATCTGGGTCTGCCGGTGCCGCAGCAGCGGCTCGTGTACAGTAGTTCGGAGGCCGTGCAGTTCGCGGAGCGGATCGGGTTTCCCGTCGTCGTGAAACCGTTCAATGCGAACCATGGTCGCGGCGTCTCGCTCAACCTGCACGATTCGGATCACGTGAGGATCGCGTTCGAGCGGGCCCGCGAGCACTCACGCGGCGTGATCGTGGAGAAATTCATTACGGGGTTCGATCACCGGATCCTCGTCGTCGCCGGCCGCGTCGTCGCGGCTGCCAAACGGGTTCCGGGACACGTCGTGGGCGACGGCGAGCACACTGTGGCTCAGCTCGTGACTCTGGTCAACGAGGACCCACGCCGCGGAATCGGCCATGAGAAGATCCTGACGCGCATCGAGATCGACTATCAGGCAGAGCGCCTTCTCGAACTGCTCGACTACACGACGGAGACCGTGCCGGCGGCCGGCGAAGTCGTGTATCTCCGTTCGACGGGAAATCTGTCGACTGGCGGTACGGCCGTGGATGTGACTGACCTCCTGCACCCCGACAACCTCGAGATGGCCACACGGGCGGCGGCAGCCGTCGGCCTGGATGTGGCAGGTGTCGACTTTATCACGGATGACATCTCGCTGTCGTACAGAGAACAGGGCGGCGCGATCTGCGAGGTGAACGCCGCCCCCGGTTTCCGGATGCACACACATCCGAGCGAGGGTCGGTCGAGGGACGCAGCCGGCGCGGTCATGGATATGCTGTTTCCCGCCGGGCGGCCGGCTCGCATCCCCATCCACGCCGTGACCGGGACGAACGGGAAGACGACGACCGTTCGCATGCTGGCCCACATCCACAAGCTGGCCGGGGCGACGGTCGGGCTGGCGACGACGGACGGGATCTACGTGAACGGCCAGCTGACGGTGCCCGGCGACATGACGGGTCCGTCCTCCGCCCGTCTCATCCTGCGAGACCCGGCGGTGGACGTGGCCGTGCTCGAGACGGCGCGGGGAGGCATTCTCAGGGCTGGA
>JAOTWC010000158.1 GCA_029863105.1 Gemmatimonadota bacterium
AGGGTCATGGCGTTGATCGAGAAGAAGATCGAAGGCGCGGAAATTACGTCTGCGCCGGAAGTCGAGCCGGAAGGCAAGATCATCGATCTGATGGAGGCGCTGAAGGCGAGTCTCGATGCCGGGGCTGGCAAGGGCGGGAGCGCGCGGAAGCCGGCAAAGCCGGCAGCCGCGAAGAAGTCCGCGTCCCGCAAGACGGCGTCGAACTAAACGGTGACATATTCAACGAGGGAAGTAGCTGAGCTTCTGGGCATCTCGCTGGCCAGAGTCCGTCGTCTGGCGCGATCGGCCGAACTGCATCCGGGTCGGGATTTCGGAGACCGCTACGAGTTCACGTTTCGAGACCTGGTTCTCCTTCGCACTGCCGTCGCCCTGGAAGAGACCGGAATCACTCCGCGCCGACTGTTGAAGGCGATCCGCGCCCTGGGCGCCCAGTTGCCGGCCGGTCGGCCCCTGACTGCCGTGAGAATCACCTCGGAGGCGGACGAGCTGGTCGTAGTGGATGGCGGCCTGGCCTGGAACGTCGAGACGGGACAGACCTGGATGCAGTTGCAGGAAGACGAGTCGGAGCCGATTTCGGCCATTTCGCGCCGCCGTCCGCGACCGAATGTGGCGAGTCGGGCGCCGACGCCTGCCGAGTGGTATGAACTCGGATGCGTACTGCAGGAAGAGTCTCCGTTGCAGGCGGAGCGGGCTTTCCGGACAGCCCTGAAGGGAGACCCGTCACTTGCGGATGCTGCCGTCAACCTCGGCTTTCTCTTGCACGAGCGTCAGGAATTCGGCGCCGCAGAGGAACACTACCGGGCAGCGCTGGAGGGGAATCCGGGTCACGCCACGGCGGCCTACAATCTGGGCGTGGCGCTCGAAGATCTGAGCAGGCCTGACGAGGCGCTGGCGATGTACTTGCGGGCGATCGAGTCCGATCCGCTTCTCGCCGACGCCTATTACAACCTGGCTCGTCTGTGCGAGGAGCGCGGAGACCGCGCCGCCGCCCTGAGCCATCTCCGCACGTACAGCGATCTCGTCCGTATCGGCTGAGCCGGCACGGCGCCACGAATATGGTGCACATGCGCAAGACAGCTGCCGTACTGGTCGCCGGCTTGGCCATCGGGTTCGGGCTGGGGTTCTCGGTCCGCGGTCCGGTCTCCGCGGGCGGAAGCGATACGATGGAGGGACGGACGGTCCGCTCCGCCTCTCGGACCCCATTCCTCATCGAGGGCCGACCGTTCCAGGGTCCGGAGGACGCACCCGTAGAGTTCGTGGAGTTCACGGACTACGAGTGTCCGTTCTGCCGGCGGTTTCACGACACGACCTACCCGGAGATTCGCAGGCGTTATGACGGCCGCGTGAAGTGGGTCGTCCGCAACTTTCCGTTGACCCAGATTCATCCGAACGCCGCGCTTGCCGCCGAGGCGGCGGAGTGCGCGCTGGAGCAGGGCAGGTTCTGGGACTATCACGACCTGCTGTTCGAACGGCACGACCAGTTGAGTCGATCCGATCTCAAGGGGCATGCGAGAGAATTGGATCTGGACGGCGAGCAATTCGACCGCTGCCTCGACAGCGGCGAAAAGCGGTTGGCTGTGCAGAACGATCTTCGGGACGGATTTCGCTTCGGTGTGACGGGAACGCCGACGTTCTTCATCAACGGTCAGGTCGTTGTCGGAGCGCAGACTCCCGAAGTGGTGTCCGCGTTCATTGACGTGGCGCTTCAGGAAGCAGCGGACATGCAGCGCGGGTTGGTGTCAAGGGAGTAGCCGCGGATCCGTTCGTGTGCGGAACACGGCGTCCCGCATGCGGACACTTCTGACGACGGCCGGCCGGGCCGACGCCTCGGCAACGTGTGATTTGTCAAGCTGTTACGCATTGGATTGATTTGGCACGGCCATTGCTCTTATCGATTCGGACCGTCGGGCGTCGCCTTTGGGGAGTGTGTATGGGCCGGTTGTTCCAGGACGTGAAGTTCGGCACGAGATTCTTGCTCAAACATCCGGCGTTTGCTGTGCTGGTGATCCTGACGTTGGGGCTCGGCATAGGCGCCAGCACGGCGATTTTCAGTGTCGTGAACCGCGTACTGATCCAGCCTCTACCGTACCCCGATGCCGAGCAGCTCGTCCTCATCCGACATTTCGTCGAGCAGTCAGGATTCGTCGGTGGCCCTCTTCCTCCAGCGGACGTGATCGATTTCCGCGAGCAGGTAAATGTGTTCAGCGGAATCGCCGCCAGCGATCGCACGTTCGACGTGAACCTGACCGGTGATGGGCCACCAGAAGTCGTCCGGGTCGCGGGCGTGACGTCGAATTTCTTCGACGTTGTTGGAATCGGAGCCGAGTACGGTCGCACGTTTGCGCCTCTCGACGGCGAACTCCCGTTCATGGACCGGGCGGCGGCCGGCACGCCGGCCGGGCCCAAGGCGGTGATCAGCCACGGTCTGTGGCAGCGACGGTTCGGGGAGGAACCGGACGTCGTGGGTCGGATGATCCAACTCAACGACGTCGACGTCGAGGTCATTGGCGTCCTGCCGCGCGATTTCCGACTCCATATGCCGGCAGACGCCGGGATGTCCACCGACATTGACGTCTGGCAGGCCGACCAGTTCGATTACCGAACCCAGCCGAGGAACAGCCAGAACGCGAACCGCCGTGTGATCGCGCGAATGCTTCCCGGCGTGTCTCCCGCGGAGGCGCAGCGCCAGGCCGACGCGGTCTCCGCCTGGCAGCGAGAGACCTACGATTATCACCGGGACGCGGGAATCCGCGCCACGGTTACGCCCATGCACGATGCGATCGTTGGACACGTGCGGCCGATTCTCCTCAGTGTGCTGGTGGCTGTCGGCATCGTGCTCCTGATCGCAAGCGCCAATGTCGCTAACCTGTTGCTCGTCCAGTCGTCGGAGCGCGGGAAGGAAATCGCCATTCGCGCCGCCGTGGGAGGCGGCCGTCGCCGCATAGCACGGCAACTGCTGACCGAGAGTCTGCTCGTCGCGACTATCGGCGGGCTTGTCGGACTGCTGGTGGCCAGGTGGGGAATCGACGTCTTGCTGGCAGGGCGTCCCGCTAACCTGCCACGCCTGGAATCGGTCCCGATCGACGGTCCCGTACTGCTGTTCACACTGCTGGTGACCCTGGTGTCCGCGATTCTGTTTGGTATGGCTCCGGCACTGCAGTCCTCCCGACCGGACCTGCACGGACAGCTCAATGATCGTGGGGTTCGCACGGCCGACGGACGGCGCACGAGACTTCGGGGGGCGCTCGTCGTCGGAGAGGTGGCGCTGGCGATGATGCTGCTCACGGGGGCCGGCCTGATGATGCGAAGCCTGAGGAATGTCGACCGAGTCGACCTTGGCTTCCGTGCGGATTCAGTATTGTCGTTCCACGTGACCCTACCTGTCGCCAGGTATGCGACGGTCGAAGATCGGGGCGAGTTCTTTGATCGGCTCGAACGGAAGGCGAAGGCGCTTCCCGGGGTTGCCGCGATCGGCGCGACATCCGTCTTGCCGCTTGGCGGTCAGTTCTGGACCTCGCCCTACCGGGTCGACGAGATGCCGGGCTCCGAGGAATCGGCCTGGGAGGCAAACTACCAGTTCATCACGCCGGGAGCCTTTGACGCTCTCGGAATCGAACTGATCGCGGGCCGACTGTTCTCGTCCGCGGAGAACCAGGAGCGCCGCGATGTCGTCGTCGTCGATCGCCACCTGGCCGCCCGGGCGTGGCCCGGGCTATCTCCCATCGGCCGAAAACTGTTTGCCTCCGGCTTCAATGGACCCGCGCGCTGGTTCGAGGTCGTCGGAGTCGTGGAAACTGTGCATATCGACGATCCCCTGGAGATCCTTCGTGAGACGATCTTCTTCCCGCACAGTACCCAGGGCGGTTTCTTCTCCATGTCGGTCGTGGCGAGGAGCGATTCGATGGGTCCGGAAAAGCTCGCCGGTTCGCTTCGCGGCGTGGTATCGGACCTGGACCCGGAGATCCCACTCAGCGCGGTCCGGCCCCTGTCTGCGTACGTTGCCGACGCTACGGCTCCTGTGCGTTTCGCCACCGGTCTGATCGCGTTGTTTGCCCTGGTCGCCCTCGTTCTGGCTGCCATCGGCGTGTACGGCGTCGTATCGTCGTCCGTCAGGCATTCCACGCGGGAAATCGGTTTGCGGCTGGCGCTGGGCGCCCCCCATTCCCATGTGGCAGGGGCCGCATTAGTGCGCGGGTTGCACCTGGGCATCATGGGCCTGGCGGCCGGCCTTCTGGGTTCCATCGCCATGGCCCGCCTTACCGCCAACCTGCTCGTCGGCGTAAGCCCAACGGATCCCTTGACGCTGGCCGCCGTCGCCGCTCTTCTGCTCGTGATAGCGGTAGTGGCGAGTGTCGCGCCGGCCCGGCGTGCCATCCAGGTGGAGCCCATGGACGCGTTGCGCTATGAGTGATCTGGCCATCTTCGGGATTCCCAGGGTCCTGTCGGTGGGGATCGCTGCGGGGTTGGTGGGTGTCGGCACGGTGGTCGTTCCGGTGCGTGCGCAGAGCCCGCAGTTGAGGGTTGAGGAGTGGACGGTTCCGTGGCCGGACAGTCGACCGAGGGACCCATACGCGGCTCCGGACGGGCGCGTGTGGTTCGTGGGTCAGCAGT
>JAOTWC010000159.1 GCA_029863105.1 Gemmatimonadota bacterium
AGTCGGCGTCCCGCTGACGATGGTGATCGTCGCGGGGTAGTCGACCAGGCCCATCGGTGTACTGACGGTCGGGACGGCACGGAGCTTCACGTCCGCCGCGTCGGCGTCCGCGCCGGCGAAGCGCAGGGCCAGGCCAAGGAGCTCCGGCGCCGCCCCGGCGAAGAACTCCATCAGATCGAGCCGGACGGCGACCGGGATGATCTGCGGTTCGCCGGGCGGAAGCAGTACGTGATCGTCGATGGCTCCCGCGATCGTCTCGCGGTCGTCGAGAAGTAGTGTCCACTCCAGCCGGATCATCTCGGCTGCCGTCGAGTTATCGGCCGGATTCTCCGCGCTGACGTTCACGGTGAACTCCAGCGGCAGGCGTCCGTCCAACACCGCCGCCGCAATCCGACCGGCGTCCAACGGGCGCACGTCCTCGGGGGTGGCGATTCCCGACAGATCCACTCCCGCCAGTCGCCCGCCCGCGACGGAGTCGATCGCGAACGTCACGGCACGCAGGGCCGCGAGCCGCTGCAACGTCGCGCAGCCGCCAGCGCCCAACATGAGCAGCAGGAGAGCGAGTGCGGTCGTTCGCCAACGGTGCGTCATGACCCGTTCGCCGGTCGGCCCTTGGACGGGGGCACGGGCAGGCTCGCCGGATCGGTGGCGTCGAAGCATACGTCGCACACGCGACCCATGGCCCGGAATCCAGTCAGCGACACGTGCGGTGTGAGGTGACCGGCCTGCTCGGGTTCATAGTTCAGCAGGTCGGTGCTCAGGTACTTCTTATTGCTGTCCGGAAATACCGTCGCCACGATCGCGTCCCCCCCCATCGAATCCTGCACCTTCAGCGCGGCCAGCAGGTTCGCCCCCGAAGATATCCCGACGCCGAGGCCCAACGTGGACGCCAGCTTCTGCGCCATGCAGATCGCATCACCGTCGTCGACGGAGATCACTTCGTCCAGATCGTCCAGGCGAACGATCGGCGGAATGAACTCGTCGGATATTCCCTGGATGCGATGGTGACCGACGCGGCAGCCGGTACTCAGCGTCGGAGAGTTCTCCGGCTCGACCGGATGCAGACGAACGGGTCCGCCGGCGCGCAGGCACTTCCCGACGCCCATGATCGTGCCTCCGGTACCGACGCCCGCGACGAACGCGTCGGGCGGAGCGAGGCTGTGAGCCAACTGGGACCGCAGCTCCGGCCCGGTGGTCAGTTGATGCGCCTCGACATTGTCCTCGTTCGCGAACTGGCGCGGCAGGAATGCCCCGGGCGTCTCGGCGGCGAACTCCTCCGCCAGCTGAATGCTCCCCACGAACCCGCCCTCGTCCGCCGACACGAGGCGGATATCCGCCCCGAAGCTGCGGATCAGAGCCCTGCGTTCGCCGCTCATCCAGTCGGGCATGAAGATCGTCACGGGATGGCCCATGGCGCGACCGATCGCGGCGAAACTGATCCCCGTGTTGCCGCTGGTGGCCTCCACGATCCGCCCGCCCGGCACCAGCCGTCCGGATTCGTATCCGCGACGAACGATGTGGAGCGCCATTCGATCCTTGATGCTGCCGGTGAGGTTGAGGTTCTCCGCCTTGACGTAGATGGTCCTGTACTGACCCGAGAACTGCAACGAGATGGCGAGCAGGGGCGTGTTGCCGACCATCACCCGCAGACCTTTCAACCGATCGGCGGGATCCAGGGCTGCTGGCAGTCTGATCCTGTTGGACATGTAGAAGCCCTGTTGGAGAGCAGGGCCCCGCCGATCGGAAATCAGGTCGACAGCAATCGGTCGGGGTTGAGTCCCTTGAGTTCCGGCAGCACGAACAGGCCGTCTTTTCTGATCAGGACGTCGTCGAACCACAATTCGCCGCCGCCGTACTCCGGCCGCTGAATCAGGACGAGGTCCCAGTGAACCTGGCTGCGGTTGCCGTTGAACGCCACGTCGTACGCGTTGCCGGGCGTGAAGTGGATGCTGCCCGCGATCTTCTCGTCGAACAGAATGTCGCGCATCGGCTCCAGGATGTGCGGATTGAAACCGATCGCGAATTCGCCGATGTAGCGGGCGCCCTCGTCCGAGTCGAGAACGCGGTTCAGGTGCGCGGAATTCGTGCTCGTCGCGTCCACGATCTTTCCGTTCTCGAACCGGAAGCACACGTCCTGGTGCGACACGCCCTGGTACAGCGTTGGCGTATTGTAGTAGATGCAGCCGTTGACGCTGTCGCGCACGGGGGCGGTATAGACTTCGCCATCGGGAATGTTGCGCTTGCCGTCACACGGTTGGGCGGGAATGCCCGCGATACTGAACGTCAGATCCGTTCCCGGGCTGACGATACGGACGCGGTCCGTGGCCTCTACCAGCTCCAGCAGCGGCTGCAGCGCCTCCGACATCAGCCCGTAGTCCATCGTGCACACGCGGAAGTAAAACTCCTCGAAGCCCTCGGTGGAGATGCCCGCCAGCTGGGCCATCGACGGAGTCGGCCAGCGGAGGACGACCCACTTGGTGTTCGCGACCCTGATCTCCGTGTGCACCCGCTGCCAGATCATCTTCTCGAACTTGTCCATCTTGTCGGCGGGCACGTCGCTGAGCTCCGAGACGTTGGGCGAGCCGCGCATGCCGATGTAGGCGTCGGCCTGCTTCATCGCCGTCTCTTCCGTGGTCGCCATCGCGTTCAGCTGCTCGTCCGTCGCCCCGAGCAGCAACCGGCGCATCACCGCCTTGCTCTTCAGCCAGACGTTCGGGTGAGCCCCGGCCGCGTGTGCCATGCGGATCAGTTCGCACGTGAACTCGGGCGGGATGTCCACGGCCTCGATGAGGACGTGCTCGCCGGGCTGGATGTCGCAGGAATAGTGGATCAGCGTTTCGGCCAGCCGAGTATGCCGTGGATCGCTCAAGAATCTTCCTCGCGCGCCGGCGCAAAACTGCGCACGGTGTCTTCTGAGATGATGTCGAAAGATATCAGGTGGAGGTCGATATCGACGCCCACTCGAAATCCGGCGATGCCCTCCACACTGACCTCGGCCCTCGGCAGCTCGCCGACCCGCTCGCCGTTCAGCAGGAATGCGACGCTCTCGTCGCCGACCTCGATTCGGAGCACGTTCTGTCCGGTCGAGTTTTCACCCGGCAATACGACCGGCCCGGGTTCGGGTCCCAATCGATCGGATACGACGGGAAGATGCTCTCCGTCGCGGTGCGCACGCGTACGCACAACCCAGTTCCCGTCCCGCCCGATCTCGAAGGACGTCCACACCGCATCGTCGGAATCGAGGCCGCTCCCGCCGATGAACAGGCCGTAGGTGCCGCCCGATGCGCCGGGAAACAGGAACCCGTCCGATTCGACGGCGTAGTCGCCCCCGCCCCTGGCGTCCGGATCATAAAGTAGAACCGATCCGGAAGTCGTGATATGAAAGCCGGGCGGCATGGCGACAAACCGTTCCGCGCTCGTCTTCCAACCTTCCGGCGCGGCGAGCGCCTGGGCCGACACGGCGCTCGGGACCAGCCAGGCTGCTGCGAGCAGCCAGGTGGACCCAGTGATCTTCGTGCGCCGATGCATCCCGCCTCCGTTTCGCCGCGCGGCCGCCCGGGCCGCGGTGAAGTTCGAGTGAGTTGGGAATCATGAAGAAAGCGATGGCGCGCCCCGCCAGCAAGTCGAATTGCGGAGCGCCGAACTCCGGGTACCTTGCCGTATGGTTCGACACAATCTAGTTGCCGCCGTCACGTTCGCCTCATCCGCCTGGTTGGCCGCTTGCGGTGGGACACCGGACGACACGCCGACCACCGTTCCGGGACCGTTCGACGAAATCGTGTCGCCCGCCGGGCTGGGCAGCGAGACGCCACACCTGGCCGCGGGCGCAGGCGGTGCGATTCTGAGCTGGCTCGAGCCGACCGGGCCGGACTCCGACGAAACGTACTCGCTCCGGTTTTCACGCCTCGCCGGCGACGGCTGGACCGAGCCGCGCACGGTGATTGATCGGTCGGATTTGTTCGTGAACTGGGCCGATTTCCCCTCCGTGGTCGAACTGGCGAGCGGGCAGCTCGCCGCCCACTGGCTCCAATACAACGGGCCAGGCACGTATGCCTACCAGGTGCGCCTGGCCTTCTCGTCGGACGGGGGCATGACGTGGTCGAACCCGGTCATTCCCCATGAGACGGAGACGCAGACGGAGCACGGTTTCGTGTCGCTTGCACCGGCGGGAGACGGAATAGACGTGGTCTGGCTCGACGGACGCGACTATGCGGAGCACCCGGACGACGGAGTGATGAGCCTGAGGCATGCCCGCGTGGCCTCAACCGGGGCGATCGGCCCCGAGACCGTACTGGACGCCCGCACCTGCGATTGCTGCCAGACCAGCGTGGCGGCGATTCCCGGCGGGTCGATCGTCGCCTACCGGGGGCGGACCGCTGCGGAAATCCGGGACATCCAGATCGTCCGGCGCGTCGACGGCGCCTGGGAGCCGCCGGCAGTCGTGCATGCCGACGGCTGGCACATTCCCGCGTGTCCGGTGAACGGACCCGAGATCGCGGCGACCGGATCGCACGTCCGCGTTTCCTGGTTCACGGCCGCGGCCGATTCCGGCCGCGTATATGCGGCGATGTCGCACGACGCGGGAGCCACGTTCGGCA
>JAOTWC010000161.1 GCA_029863105.1 Gemmatimonadota bacterium
AATTGCTCCGCGGTGCTCCCGACGCGGCCGCACCGCACGCCGAGGCCATGCTGGAGGAAAACCCCGATCACCTGCTTGCGTGGGTCCTGCTCGAACGAATAGCCGATCGCAAAGGAGATGCGGGCGCCGCGGAACAGGCTCGCAACCGGTTCCTCGGAGCCCTGGCGACCCAGCGCTCGGTCAACCTGCCAGAGTACGGCCAGCACCGCGCGATCATCGACGATCAGGCTGCACGACTCGGGGCGGGGAACTGACCGCGACGGAATCCATCGGCGGTTGGCGTCCGACCTCTCCGATGTCCACGCGTCTCAGGCTGTTGGCGTTCATCACGACGGAGATGGAACTGCCTGCCATCGCCGCCTCGGCCAGAATCGGATGGAGCAGGCCGAGCACCGCGACCGGGATCGCCAGAGTATTGTAGAAGTACGCCCAGAACAGGTTCTGGCGGATCTTCCCGAACGTTGCGCGGGCCAGGTTGACCGCCCGGACCACGCCGGTGAGGCTTCCCCCCGTCAGCGCCAGATCGGCGACTTCGATCGCGATATCGGTTCCCGTTCCGATCGCGATTCCGATGTCTGCCTGCTTCAGCGAGGGAGCATCGTTGATGCCGTCTCCCACCATCGCCACGACGAGTCCCTGGCGCTGAAGTTCCCGTACGGCCTCGACCTTGTCCTCCGGCATCAGTCCTGACCGGACGGAATCGATGCCGACGGCCTCGGCGACGGCCCGAGCCGTCCGCTCGTTGTCTCCCGTCAGCATCATCGTTCGGAGTCCCAATTCATGAAGCCGTCGGATCGCACCGGAGCTGTCCGGCTTCAATTCGTCTGCGATCGCGATCAGTCCGACGGGCTGTCCATCGAGAGCCACGAAAACGATCGTCTGCCCGTGGCTCTCCAGCTCGTCCGCTTTCGATTTCAGGTCCCCCATGTCCAGACCTTCCTGTTCGAACAACCGCCTTCGTCCCACGAGCCCTGGTTTCTCCTCGATCCGACCCACGACACCCAGCCCCGTCCGAGCCCCGAAGTCGCTCACCGGACGAGGCACGATACCTCTCGCCCGTGCCGCTTCGACCACGGCCCGACCAAGCGGGTGCTCGGAGTGCTGCTCGAGGGAGGCGGCCACCGACATCAACTCGTCCTCGGAGCGTCCAGCCGCCGGCGCCACGTGCGTCACGGATGGACGGCCGAGCGTAATCGTACCCGTCTTGTCGAACACGACGATATCGGCTCCGTCCAGCGCCTGAATCGCCTTGCCGTCACGGACGAGAATGCCATTCTCGGCGCCGAGGCCGGTGCCGACCATGAGTGCCGTGGGCGTGGCCAGCCCCAGGGCGCACGGACACGCGATGACGAGCACCGCGAGCGCCGCGTAAACGGCGAGTGAGACGGTGGACAGGCCGGGCTGGACCCAGGGTACGAACTGCGCCGCATACGCGGCCACCGCGCGGAACGGGCCCGGAACGAGTAGCCATGCGAGCAGCGTGGCTGCTGCGATTCCCATGACGATGGGTACAAACACGGCTGTGACGCGGTCGGCGAATTCCTGGATCGGGACCTTGCTGGCCTGTGCTTCCTGAACCATCCGGACGACGCCGGCCAGAAACGTATTCTCACCGACGCCCGTCGCCCGCACGCGAAGGGCGCCGTTCACGTTGATCGTCGAACCGATGACCGGATCTCCCGGTCCGCGGTCCACGGGGATCGGCTCGCCTGTCGCCAGAGATTCATCCACCGCGCTCGATCCATCGATCACGACTCCGTCGGTCGGTATCCGCTCGCCCGGCCGGACGATCATCACGTCGCCGACCACGACCTGCCGGATCGGCACTTCCGATTCGACGCCGTCGCGCTCGACCCGGGCAGCCCGGACCTCCAGGGACAGCAGTTTCCGGATCGCCGCGGACGACCGTCCCCGGGCCAGCGACTCGATGAAACGCCCCGTCAGATGGATCGCCATGATCATTGCCCCGACCCCCGCATAGTTCATGATCGGGGGGCCGAAACCGAGCCGGTGCGACACGGCAACAAAGCCGGTGGCGACGGCGGCGCCGCTGCCGAGCGCGATCAACGAATCCATGTTCGGTCGCAATCGGCGCAATCCGCCCACGCCCGAGACCACCGTGTCCCAGCCAGGCCAGGCGAGAACAGGCAGAGCCAGGATCAGAATCCCCAGCTCGTAGACCAGGGCGGTCGGCCAACGCACGTGGAACAGCATTTCCGGGATCATCCAGATGGCAATCGGGCCGGCGAGGCTCCAGGCGGCGATCATTCTCAGTCGCGCGTCTCGTGTCTGCCGCTCCCGACGCTCGACCTGGGCGGTCTCCCGCTCGGTCGGTCCCCCCTCCCGAGGCTGAGTCAACCGGTACCCGGCCCCCAGCACGGTGTCGGCGAGATCGGCAAACTGGACCGTGTCCGGGTCATACGTGATGGTCACGGACTCGGCGGGCAGGCTGACCGTCGCCGTAACGCCTTCGAGAGCGTTGAGGCTGCGCTCGACCGCCGCACTGCACGCGGTGCAATGCATGCCTTCCACATCGAATGACCGGGTTTGCACTGACATGGCTTCGTTCATCGCGGTTCGTGGTACAGAAACTCCCTACGCCCTAATGATACACTGCCCGTTCCCGCGGCGCGGTAGACGCGGCGGGCGGTCCTTCTTAGACTGACGGCATGTTTAAGAAGCTGAAGGAGGCAATCGACGCAGCCCTGTCCTCGCTCGAGAGCCGATCCGGTCAGGACGCGGAGGATATCGACCGCCTCCTGTCCGGAATGAGGGAGGAGCTGATCGAGGCCAAGGCCGCCACACCCAAGCTGGAGGACGGACTGGCGAAACTGCGCCGGAGAGAGGCCGATGAGAGGTCACGGGCGGAGGATTGCGTACGCCGAGCCGGCCAGGCGGAGGAGATCGGCGACCCCGAGACGCTGCGCGTGGCAGTCGAGTTCGCCGAGCGGCACCAGGAACGGGCCAGAGTCTTGGGTGAACAGGTGCGCGCGGCCGAGGCCGAGCTCGCCCTCCACCGGAAGAATGTCAAGGAAATGAGCGCGCAACTGAAGTCGGCGATTGCCCAGAAGGACGCGCTCAAAGCGCAGGGCCGTCGTTCACGGGCGACCGAGGCGTTGCGTGGGGGGGGGTACACGGCGGCGGACCGGTTTGATCGCATGGCGGCAGATATCGAGGACGAGAGCTATCGGGCCGAGGCGGCCCGCGACCTCGATGAAGATCTCGAATACGGCGCCACTGGTCGGGGCCGGGCACGCGATCGGATCGATCCGGATGATCTGGCCGACCTGCAGTTGGAGGAGCTGAAACGGAGAATGGCCGACGAGGGCGGCGAAGCCTCCTGAAAGCTGTCGTCAGGCCGCGACCAGGCTGGCCAGCTGGTCGAGTTGCTGCGTCTGGCCCATCACGATCAACGTATCTCCAGCCCCCAAGACCTCCGCAGGCCCCGGGTTGTAGCCCCAGCCCGGCTCTCGGTCGCCTTCGCCAGCGTGCTTGATCGCGATCACGATGAGCCCGGTGCGTTGAGGTATCCGGGCTTCCGCCAGCGTCTGTCCTGCCAGCCGAGACTCCGCGGGAATCCGGATTTCCTCCAGGCGGAGCGCCAGCCCGTCGCTGCTCGCGACGACATCCAGAAAGCTGACCACCTGCGGACGCAGCAGCACCGAGGCCATCCTCGTCCCACCGGTGATGTTCGGACTGACCACGTGATCGGCGCCGGCCACGTAGAGCTTCTGCGTCGTCTGCTCGTCGTACGCCCGGGCGACGATTGTCAGATTCGGCTGTAGATCTCTGGCACTGAGGCAGACGAAGAGATTGTCGGTATCCTGGCTCAAGCAGGCGACGAGACCTCGAGCCAGGCCGATGCGGCCTTCGACGAGCGTCTCGTCCTTTGTCGAATCTCCAACCAGCACGAGCGCGGCCTCGTCCAGGCGCCGCAACTGTTCGGCCCGCTCGGCATCCCGATCGATGATCAGGTAGGGTACCCCCGCCCCCCGCAGTTCCGTTACGATCTGCTGCCCGGTTCGTCCGCCGCCACAAACGATGACGTGGTCTTTCAGCTGTTCGATCTTCTTCATGTTCCGCCGAATTCTAAATGCCTGTCCGAGGTCCATCTCGATGATGGCCGACGTGAGGAGCGCAAACCAGACGCCCATGAGAGTAATGCCGCCGGCCAAAAACGCCGCGGCGAGCAGGCGTCCCGCATCGTCCAGGGGCCGGACTTCTTCGTAGCCGACCGCCGTGATCGTGATCAACGTCATCCAGGCCGCGTCTGACCACGGCCAGCCTTCGACGATCCGAAACGCAAGCGTACCGGACACGACCAGAAACGCCAGCGCGACGACGACGCCGGCGAACCGACGGGCGAAAGGCTTCCAGGGTCCCGCCGAGTCCATCAGGTGTTCCTGTCCGCCCGCACAGGCACGCTTCGTCCGCGAATCGTCACACCCGCGAGGCGATCGATCACCTCATCGGCGACCTGCGAGTCAACGTCGACGAGGGAGAAATTGCCCATGATCTCGATCTTGCCGATCTGGGCGCCTGCAATCCCGGCCTCCCCCGTGATCGCTCCGACCAGGTCTCCTGGCTTGGCT
>JAOTWC010000162.1 GCA_029863105.1 Gemmatimonadota bacterium
CGTACTTCATCATCATGTTCGAGCTCACGATCCTGTTCACCGGGCTGTTCGGATTCGGCGGCGTCCTGTTCCATACGCACAAGACGCGACGACGGATGTCGGGCGCGTACAGGGAATCGTTTTCCGTCGACCGGTACGGCGTGTTCGTGCCGGGCGAATCCGGCTCGGCAGTCGTGGAGGGCGTTCTGCGCGATACGGGCGCCGTGGCCATCGAGCAGGGGGTGGGGGCGTGAAACCGACGCGAGCCATCGCTCTGTTGGCCGTGATGCTGGCCGCCGGCATGACGGGATGCGACGATCAGGTGAAGCGCGTGCCCTGGTTCCGGACGATGAACCGTCAGGCTTCCGTGGAGACGTACGAGGCCGTCGCCATGCTGCCACCGGAGGGGTCGGTCCCGCTCGGCGCCGCCATGCATTACGACCTGCTGGCAGCCGACACGCTGCTCACGAACCCTGTGGCCGGCGGCGCCGACGCCATCGAGCGGGGCCGCATCCTGTATGCCCAGTTCTGCGTGATGTGTCACGGCGCGACGGGCGCGGGCGACGGAACCGTAGTGGGCCCCGGGCGGTTGCCGCCGCTGCCGACGCTGAATCTGCTGTCGGAGCGGGCCATGGCGCTGTCGGACGGTTACATGTGGGGAATGGTCGCCAACGGCCGCGGCGTCATGCCGTCCTATCGACGCATTCCGGCCGGCGACCGCTGGTATCTCGTGCACTACGTTCGTGAGCTGCAGGGTGCGTCGGCGCCGCCGGCGGACGCTGTGGCCGCGGAATGATGATCAACGGATAGGCCATTGAGCGCTGATTCAACGCAGGTTACGCAGGAACGCATCCTCGACACGATCTCGGGTCGTGTCAGCGGACTCGCGATGGGACTCTGGCTCGTGGCCATCGCCGTCGGCATTGCCGGCGTGATCACCTCGCTGGACGCGGATCCGCAGCGCATGTGGCAGGCCATCTGGGTCAACTTCCTGTACTGGACGGCGATCGCGCAGGCGGGGGTCGTGTTCGGGGCGATCCTGGTCGCGGCCGGCGGCCACTGGGGAAAACCGTTCCGCCGGGTGGCCGAGCCGACAGGCGCGTTCCTGCCGGTGTCGCTGCTCGTGTTCGCGAGCATGTACTACGGCGCCGAGTACATCTTCCCGTGGATGGGACCCGTCGAGGGTCATGTGAACCTCGAGTGGCTGACGCGCGATGGTGTATTCCTGCGCAACGGCATCCTGCTCGCCGCACTGTATGCCGTCAGCTTCTATTTCCTGCGCGTGTCCCTGCGCCCGGACGCACGACTGATCGCGACCCGGCAGTCGGGCTGGCGCAACAAAGTCCTCACTGGTCTGGCACGTGGATGGCGGGGCGACGACGAGGAGGCCGCCCGCTCGCGCCGCGTCATGGGCTGGCTGGGCCCGGTTCTGGTGGGTGCGTGGGTCCTCGTGTTCAGTCTGATGTCCTTCGACATCTCGATGTCGCTGATGCCGGGGTTCATCAGCGTAATCTGGGGACCGCTGTATTTCCTGGCCGGCTGGCTCTGCCTGCTGTCTCTCGTCGCGATCCTCGCGCACCGGTACAAGGAACGCCACAACCTCGAAGACGCATGGGGAAAGTGGGAATTCCACGATCTCGGAAAGCTGATGTTCGCCTTCACGATCTTCTGGGCGTACATCTGGTTCTCGCAGTTCCTGCCCATCTGGTACGGAAATCTCGGGCGTGAGACGATCTTCTTCGAGCAGCGCACGGTGAACGGATTCGGTCCGCTTCTGTGGGCCCAGATGGCGCTGGTGTTCCTGGTGCCGTTCGCGCTGCTTCTGTGGCGCCGCCCGAAGATGAACTCGCGCTACCTGTCGATGGTCGCGGTCGTGCTCCTGGTCGGTTTCTGGCTCGAACGCTACAACCTGGTCGTACCGTCGACCTGGCATGGCGAGGGACCGCCGTTCGGCTGGCCTGAGATTTCGATTACGCTGGGGTTTGCGGGATTGTTCGGACTTTGCTACTCGGTGTATGCGAGCCTGACGCCGAAGTTGCCGATCCACGAATCACTGGTGGCGGGTGAGCGGTCCGTCGGACCCTGAGGGTGGGCGGGGCCGCCTCAATTCATTCGTTCCCTGGCCAGACCCTCCAGGCGTTCGGAAGGCGCTCTCGACACGATCACGTGCTCTGAGCGTTCGTCACGCCAGCGGGTGACGTTGAGATCTCCTTCCATGCGGGACGTCAGACCGTCGGACGCAGCAGCGCCATTCAGCGGGAACTGGTAGTAGGCGAGCCGTTCGCCCTCGAAGTCGTACACCACCATCGCTCCCCGACGTCCATCCACATCGCACACCGCCACCTTCGTGACCGGTGCATCCAGCAACCTGGCGGGCGACATCTGGCCGCCGAACTGCTGCTCGTAGAATGCCGCCACCTGGGTGGCCGTGAAGTGCCCGGAACTGATCTCCGGAAGGGCCGCCTGGATGAAATCCCGGGCGAGCGCCCGGTCCGACAGGGGCTCCCTGATGCGCTGGGAGATCGTCAGGCCACCGGCCAGGAGAGCGATGGCGGCCGCGGCCGCCACGGCCGCTTCCGTCCAGGCCGGCCATCGGCGTGACCTCCGGGATCGGCCAGGACCGATATCGGGCTCGGCTGCGTCCCCCTCGAGGGCGAGCCGTGCCAGCAGTGCCGTGCGGGACGCCTCGGGAAATCGGTTGCCGGCAGTGGCAGTGCGGAGAGTCTGCAGGCGCCGTCGAAGGCTCGCATCACGACGCAGGAAGGCCTGGCAGTCCGCGCACCGATCGACATGCTCCCGAACGTCGGCCGGGAGTTCCCGGGACATCAGCTCTCCGGCGTCGGTGAGCGGTCCCAGCCTCTTGAGTACCTGTTCGCAGCGCAAATCCATCGTCAGCCATGGCTCCCAGCCTCAGCGCGGCCTCGTCGTGACACTCACGAAACGAATTCCGATCTTCCTCGGTTCCCCGATTTCCGGTCTCAGCTTCTGAGCGCCGCCTCGATGAGGTCCCGCTGTTCACGCAGGTACATGGTGGCGGTTCCGGGTGCCGGACTCGCGCGTTCGGGCCGGGCCACGACACGGAGCGTGACGTTCTTGCCGGCGATCTCACGCAACCGTTGATGCGCGTAGCGCCACGCACCCATGTTCGCCGGCTCCTCCTGGAGCCAGACGAGTTCCTGCAGGTACGGGAGGCTCTGCACGAGATCGCGCACCTCGTCTTCCGGGAAGGGGTAGAGCATCTCGATCCGGGCGACATCGACGGTCTTGGCGCGGGCCCAGTCGTCCGATTCCGTGAGGTCGTAGAACACTTTGCCGGAACACAGCACGAGGCGCGTGATGCTGGCCGGGTTCCCACCCCTGACTCCGGGCAGCATCGAATGGAAAGAATCGGATGTGAGGGACTCTGCCGTCGAACGGGCTGCAGGATGACGAAGCAGGCTCTTGGGGGTCATCACGATGAGTGGCCGGCGCGAGAAACACAGGGCCTGCAGGCGCAACAGGTGGAAATACTGCGCGGGCGTGGTGCAATTGGCGATCCGGACGTTGTCCTCGGCGGCGAGGTCCAGGAACCGTTCCAGGCGGGCACTCGAATGCTCGGGACCCTGACCCTCGTACCCGTGTGGAAGGAGCATCACGAGCCGCGATTCCTGACTCCATTTGGAGCGACCGGAGACGATGAACTGGTCGATGATCGCCTGCGACACGTTGGCGAAATCACCGAACTGCGCCTCCCACAACACGAGCGCATCCTCGGCGAGCACACTGTACCCGTACTCGAAGCCCAGCACGGCCACCTCTGACAGAGGACTGTTCCAGACCCTGAACCAGGCCTGATCGGGCGACAGATGGGACAGGGGCGTGTACTTCTCACCCGTCTTGGCATCGTGCAGGACGGAATGGCGATGGCTGAACGTCCCGCGCTGCGTATCCTCTCCGGTCAGTCGGATCGGCACCTGCTGCTCGAGGAGCGTCGCGAACGCGAGGGCCTCGGCGTGCCCCCAATCGATCTGCTTCATGAGCTGATCGCGGCGCCGCTCGAGCTGCCGGGCGAGCTTGGGGAACACCGTGAAGCCGTCCGGCCACGAGTGAATCGCATCGTTCAGCCGCAGGAGATCGGCGAGTGGGACGGCCGTACCCACGGACGGGCAGGCGGCATAGGCCAGGACCTTCGGAACCTCGGGCACGGAAGGACTCACGGACCCGAGATTGTCGGTCACTGTCTGCCGTGCGGCGAGCATTCGCTGTTCGAACGCCGCGGCCATCCCGTCGGCCTCCTCACGAGTGACCGCACCCTCCGCCACGAGACGATCCACCCACTGGTCGCGCACCGTAGGATGGTGCTTGATCTTCTCGTACATGAGGGGCTGCGTGTACGCCGGCTCATCGCCCTCGTTGTGCCCGAACCGTCTGTAGCCGACGAGATCGATGACGATGTCCTGGCCGAATTCGGTGCGGTAGTCCATCCCGAGGCGGATCGCGGCCAGGCAGGCCTCCGGATCATCGGCATTCACGTGCAGGATCGGTATCCGGAAAGCGAGCGCGAGATCGCTGGCATAGCGGGTCGACCGGGTGTCCACGGGATCTGTCGTGAAA
>JAOTWC010000163.1 GCA_029863105.1 Gemmatimonadota bacterium
GTCGCCGAGGACGGCTACGTGTGGTACGCGGGAAACCGGCAGGCACATATCGGAATTCTCGACCCGGCCACGGGCGAGGTGGAACAGATCCCGATGCCCGACGAACGCGTGCTGGATCCTCACACGCTGGTGTTCGACGGTGCCGGGCACATCTGGTTCACCGCCCAGAACAGCAACTTCATCGGTCGGCTCGACATGGACACCCGAGCGATCGACGTCATCCAGGTACCGACGCCGAATTCCAGACCGTACGGAATCGCTGTCGATCAAGACGGCCGGCCGTGGTTCGTCGAATTCGCGGCAGGCAAAATCGGCACGGTGAACCCGGCGTCGCTGAGGCTGGAGGAGTTCGTGCTTCCGGAGTTGGAAGCACGTCCACGCCGCATCGTAATCGACTCGGGAGGCATCATCTGGTATGTGGACTACTCGCTGGGCGAGCTCGGGCGCATGACACCGGAGGGTGTGTTCGACGCCTGGTCCGTCCCGTCCGGCTCGGCGGGCCGCCCCTATGCACTGGGGATCGATGATGAGGATCGTCTGTACTTCGTGGAAACGGGTCCGCAGCCCAACCTGCTTGTCGTCGTGGACGGCAGCACCGGTCGCACGCTCAGCTCGACGGCGATTCCCAGCGGCGGAGGCTCGGTTCGGCACATGATGTTCGATGTGCAGCAGAGAGCGTTCTGGTTTGGAACCGACGCCAACACGCTAGCCCGGGTGCGCGTTCCGGTGGGAGCACCTGCTTCGGAGTGACTAGGGAGGGGTGCCGTCCCAATCGAATCGGACTGTCGCTCCTCCCAGTATGTCACCGCTGACGGCCGCCAGCAGAGTCGCGTCATACTGTCCCACGGGGCAGAAAGCCGTCGTGACGCCGCTCATGTCCAGCGTGAAGGAGACGGCGGCCTCCTCCCCGGCGGCCAGGAAGGCCAGGGCAGGCGGGACGAAGTTCACCAGCGGACCGCTGCACAGGGTGTCCGGGTTTGTGGTCCGCACGATGCCGCTCACGCCGAGGGTGATCGAACTCAGGTCCCGTGTCCCCCGATTCTGCAGGACGAAGTCGGTCGTGCGGAGGTCACCCGGCAGACTGACGAATGACGGCGAGAACACGAGGTCCCCGAACTGAGGACCCGTGGGCCCCTCATCCCCGCAACTTCCCAGGATGCCGAGGCCCGCCAGGACGAAAGCAAACGCTGCTATGGTCCTTCGGCGCCGCACCATATGGTCATCCTCCTGCCCCGTGTCCGGTCCATCTGCTGCGTGTCCGCACAATCTCGGCAACCCCGGCGGTACGTGCAACGCCCCCCGGGACGACCAGTTGACGAAGCGGGATTACCCTACCATTCTTACCCGCTGTCGTTAAAACGCCGCGGACCGTGTCGCACCATTGTTCAAAGCCGTACAGCAGGAGTCGTGGAATGAAGACGGGAATCCATCCAGAATACATGCCGAGCAGAATCACCTGCGCTTGCGGCAGGGTGACCGAGACCTTCGGAACGGTCGAGGAGCTGCACGTGGAAATCTGTTCACACTGCCACCCTTTCTTCACCGGGAAGCAGAAACTGATCGACACCGCTGGGCGGGTCGAACGTTTTCGCCGCAAGTACCGTGCGGGAGAGGGTCCTTCGGCCATGGAGGAAGCGGAAGCCCCGAACGAGCCCGCGGCGGTGGACATGTCCGACCTGACGGCCGAGCCCGAGGCATCCGCCGAGTCGACCGAAGCAGACTCCTGAGCCTGAAGCTGCAGCACGTCGGAAGCCAACCAACCCATCCCTCGCTGTCGTGAACTTCGACAAGAGAGCCCTGTCGGGCCGGATTCAACAGGCGGTCGACCGGCAGGCCGAACTGGCGGCGTCGCTGGCGGATCAGGAAACCTTGGGGCATCCCGGTCTGCTTCGACGTCTCGCCACTGAGCATTCCGATCTCACGCCGCTCGTCGAGACGGGTCTCAAGTACTTGCGGTCGGTGGAACAGTTGGTCGAGGTCGAAGAGATGGCGCGAACCGAATCCGGAGAGCTCGCCGATCTCGCGCGCGACGAGGTGGAGCGACTGAGCACGGAGATCTCCGGACTCGAAACCGAGCTGACCGAACTGCTCGTGCCCCGCGATCCGCTGGACGATCGGCCGGCCGTCGTCGAGATCCGGGCCGGTACCGGCGGTGATGAGGCAGCCCTGTTCGCAGCCGACCTGTTTCGCATGTACTCCCGCTACGTGGACCACCGCGGCTGGTCGATCGAACTGGTGTCGACAAGCGAGGGGGTCCTGGATGGTCTGAAGGAAGTGATCTTCGTCGTCCGAGGTCAGCACGCCTATGGCCGACTGCGCTACGAATCGGGCGTGCACCGTGTGCAGAGGGTCCCCGTGACGGAGAGCTCCGGACGAATACACACGTCTGCGGCCAGTGTGGCAGTTCTTCCCGAAGCTGAGGAAGTTGACGTGGACATCGATCCGAAAGACCTGAAGATCGATGTGTATCGGTCATCGGGCCCGGGAGGGCAGTCGGTGAACACGACGGACTCCGCGGTGCGAATCACGCATCTTCCTTCCGGACTGGTCGTGACTTGCCAGGACGAAAAGTCCCAGCACAAGAACAAGGCCAAGGCGCTCAAGGTACTCAGGAGCCGGCTGCTCGATCAGCAAGTGTCCCAGCAGGAGGCCGACCGGGCGCGCGAGCGCCGCCTCCAGGTTGGGACAGGCGATCGATCTGCTAAGATCCGCACCTACAACTATCCGCAGAATCGGGTCACAGATCACCGGATCAACCTCACGCTCCACCGTCTCGAGGGCATAATGAACGGAGATCTCGACGAGCTGATCGACGCGTTGCGGTCCGCGGGCCTTGAGGAGCGCCTGCAAGTTGAAGCGAGCTGAACCGCCGACCCTGCGGGAGGTCATGCGGGCCGTCGAGAGGGAACTCGCGGAGGCGGGTGTCGAGAGTCCCGGCGTCGAAACGCAACGGCTCCTGTCCGCCGCACTGAGAATCGACCGACCGCGCCTGGCTCTGGAAGCCGGAAACCCCTTGCCCGCTGAAGTGGCGCCGCGGCTTGCCCGCTTCCTGCAGCGTAGATTGGCCGGCGAGCCGCTGCAGCACATCGAGGGGACGGCGGCATTCCGGTCCCTCGACCTGGGGGCGGACCCTCGCGCCCTGATTCCTCGACCCGAAACGGAGCAACTGATCGACTTCGTCAAACGCTGGTCGGCCGACAGGGCATCCGGATCCGGGCCTGTGCGCGTCGTTCCGCGGCCGGATGCGGTGCGGGAATCTCCAGTCAGAAACGCTCTGGACATCGGGACCGGGAGCGGTGCGATCGCGCTGTCGCTGGCCGCCGAGAACATCGCGGTGCAGGTCGTAGGAGTCGATTCTTCCGAAGCCGCGCTCGAGCAGGCGGGAGAGAATGTCCGCCGGGCGGGCCTCGAGCTCCGGGTAGAACTGCGGAAGACCGGGCCGAACCCGTTTGCGGCCCTCGGTGCCTCGGAAAGATTCGACGTGATCGTATCCAATCCGCCGTATGTCCGTGACGACGAGCTTGCAGATCTTCCGGTCGAGATCCGAGAATTCGAGCCCGTCGAGGCACTGAGCGGCGGTGCGGATGGTCTCGGTGTGATCCGGCGGATCGCCGAACAAGCCGCGGGATTCCTGGAGCCGGACGGCTGCCTGTGGCTCGAGATCGGAAGCGGCCAGGCCGCCGAAGTGCAGTCGATTTTCCTGGAGACTGGAACCTGGGGGCACATCCAGGTTCACAGGGACCTGGCGGGTCGCTCGCGGTTCATCAGCGCCGTGCCTCGTTGACGACTATCGGACCAGCGTCGCGCCGCCGCGAAATCCACGCTATATTTTTCCGTCTATCAGTAAGCCGGATCACAAAATCCTCAAGTCGCTAACAGGCCATGGAAACCAATAGCCGGGACAGGATGTTTGAACGCGCGAGTGAAGTGGGTCGACTCGTGTCTCAGACCGCGGAGTTCAAGTACCTCAAGGCCGCACACGCCGAAATCGGCTCGGACGAGGTAGCCAGGCAGAGAATCGACGAGATGAGAAAGCTGCAGACTGAGATTCTCGGCTATCTCGAGAAGGGTGAAGAACCACCTGAAGACTTGCGGAACCAACTGGAATCGCTGAGCCAGGAAATGCAGACCAGTTCTCGATACCAGGCGTTGATTTCTGCGCAGACGAATTTCGACAAGCTGATGGAGAAGGTGCAGGAATCGATCGGGTCGGGGATTCGAGCGGGCGAAGAAAGTCGGATCGTCATCCCCTGATGAAGCGTCTCCGAGATCTGGCGGAGAAAGCTCTCCGCGGCGCCGTAGAGCCGGTGATCGCCGCGCTCACCCGGTGGCGTGTGCATCCCAACACATTGAGTTCGTTGGGGTTTCTGATCACCTGTTCGTCCGGGTACTTCTTTCATCAGCACGAGGTCCGGACGGCCGGAGCACTGATTCTGGTCGGCGGCGTGTTTGACCTGTTCGACGGCACGGTGGCCCGGCGGACGGGTCTGGCCTCGCCGTTCGGGGCATTCTATGACTCGACGCTCGACCGGTTGTCCGAAATCGTCGT
>JAOTWC010000164.1 GCA_029863105.1 Gemmatimonadota bacterium
CGTCGTACACGGGTGCCTGGACGGCTGTCGCGCCGGACGGGACCGTGTACGCGACGGATGACGTCCGCATGTACGCATTGAGCTCCGACGGCGGGCTGCTCTGGGTGCTGGACGGAGCCGGCGGAGGTCGGCCCATCTCTCTCGATGCGGAGGGGACGATCTACACGGCGCTGGGGCGGATCGTGCAAGCCATCGATCCCGCAGGCACTCCGGTCTGGAGTTTCGATCCCGGCGATTCGACGAGTCTCGTGACGGGGCCCGGCCTCGGGCCCGACGGTCATCTGTACGCCGCGCAGGATCTGGGCCTCGGTGCTTTTTCACTGACCACCGGGGGCGAGCTGCGCTGGGACGATCCCGGGGACCCGACGATTCTCAGTTTCAGCGGTGGTAATTGGAGAACCTCGTTCGGCGACGACCGGGTTTACTTCCCGGTGAAGATCAACGCGTCGGCGGCGCCCGCGTTATGGGTCTTCGAGCCCAGCGGCAATCAGCGCTGGTACAGCGGCGATCTCCCGGAAAACTTCGGGTCGGCCGCTCAGCTGGATCCGTTCGGTCGCCTGATCGTGATCTGGGGACAGGTCGGCATGATGGCTGTGTCCCCTGACGGCGAGGTGATCTGGGTCGCCACGCCAGCCTCGCCGATCGGGACCCTCGTCCGTCCCGCCGTGGGACCCGACGGAACGGTCTACACGGCGTCCTTTTTCGGATCGGATTTCTGGGCCATCCATCCGGACGGCACGACCAGATTCCTGATCGAGAACGGTCCGTATGAGCAGATGGAGAAGCTGGCGGTGACACCGGACGGCGACGTCGTGTTGGCCGGCAACCAGGCCGGATTCGGCCTGGGCGGCGCGATCAGTGGATACGATGCCGTCACCGGAGCGTTGACGTTTCGAATATCGCTCACGGACGCCCAGGGCCTGAGCCAGTCCGTCTGGGCGAAGGAGCCCTCGTACTCTCCCGACGGTGGCATCGCGTACGTCACGACGCGGTTCGCCGGGGAGGGTCCGCCGGGTGTCCTGTACGCGGTCGCGGTGGGGCCGAGCTGCGGAGCCGCGTCGGACCTTCGCCTCGCTTCGGTCGAAGGGGGAAGCGCCGTGTGGCTCACGTGGGGCGACACATGGGACGCCGCCAGCTACTCGGTCCACGAGGACTTGCAACCCGACGGCGACTTCTCGGCACAGACGGGAACGGCACCGTCCGGCTCTGTCGGATTGACTGTGCCCATGCCGGTGGAAAGCAAGTACTACCGGGTGACCCCACAATGTGAGTCACACTGAGCCATTCTCATGAGAGATTGGAGCGAATCCTGTGCGGCACCGGGAGGTCGCCCGAGGGGGAATTCCTACTTCTCCGACAATGCCCGGATCTCGTCGGCGACCGCCTCGAATGCCGGGTCGCCGTGCAGCGAGCTCATGTTTGGGTCGGCGAGCATCCCGCGCGGGTTCCCGCCGAACGTGTAGCCCCGATCGACCTGCGGCCCTCGAGAGCGGTTCGATGGAGCGGCTCGGCTTCGGCGTAACGGCCCTGCTCGTTGTAGAACACGGCCAGGTTGTTGACGGCGCGTAGGGTTTCCTGGTGGTCGTCGCCGAGCGATCGTCGATGGGTGGCGAGCACCTCGGTGCGGGTAGGCATCATAAGAGGGTGGCGTCGACGAGGCAATTTCTGAGTTCCGAATCCATCCCGGGATGGCGTCCTCCGCGCTGTTCGGCGATCGTTGGACTGAACACCCCAACGCCGCCACGAGCGGAGGAGGACGCCAGTGGAAAGATACATCGGACTGGACCCGCACG
The DNA here is from genome assembly GCA_029863105.1 of Gemmatimonadota bacterium. Lineage (GTDB taxonomy): Bacteria > Gemmatimonadota > Gemmatimonadetes > Palauibacterales > Palauibacteraceae > JARFPW01. The sequence continues at coordinate 1,794 of JAOTWC010000164.1, forward strand.
GCAGGAGCTGCACATTCGGCGTGATCGGGCCAAGTGGTCGGAAGTTGCGCCACGGTAGCCCACCAGCGCGGCGCCGTTGGATGGAGGAGGGGACGCAGAGCGCTTGGTTGTACGAGATTCTCTCGCCGCACGTCGAGGAGATCGTGGTCGCCGGCATCGGCGAGAGCCGCGGTCAGAAGAGCGATCGCCTCGATGCGTTCCAACGCGCCGAGGAGCTACGGACAGGAACGATCAAGAAACCGGTGTTCAAGGCTCCGCGGTTGTACGGTCGATTGCGCGAGCTCGGGCGCGTGCACTCGATGCTGGTGCGGGACGTGGTGCGGGTGCAGGCAAGACTGAAGGCAACGTATCGCGCACGGGGTGTGGGCACACCGGGCAAGAGCGTCTATGGTCCGAGAGTGCGAGAACAGTGGCTGAGACAACTGCCTGTGTCCGCCCGTTGGGCTACGGAGAAACTGCACGAGGAATACGACCGACTCCTGGAGCTCAAGCGAGAGGCGGAGCGCGAGCTGGTCGCCGAGTCCCGCAAGCATCGGGTCTCGAGGATCTTGTTCACTGCGCCGGGGTTGGGGCCGATCCGAGTGGCCCGGCTGCTGCCGATCGTCGTCACGCCTCACCGATTCCGCACGCGCCGTCAGTTCTGGGCTTACTGCGGCCTGGGGATCGTCATGCGCTCGTCATCGGACTGGGTCCAGACGCCGAACGGAGGATGGATACGAGCCCAGGTTGCGCGGACTCGTGGACTGAATCGCAACCACAACTCGAATCTGAAGAACATCTTCAAGACTGCAGCCACGACGGTCGTCACCAGGTTGCCCACCGATCCCTTGTACAAGCACTACGTGCAACTGACGTCAGCCGGGACGAAGCCCAATCTGGCCAAGCTGACGATCGCCCGGCGGATCGCCGCGATCGTCCTACGGATGTGGAAGGACGAGGAGGAGTAGCAACAGTCGCTCCGGCGGCGCGCTGATCGTTCGACTCGCACCTGGGAGTGGTCAGCGCAACAGGCCGAGGCGACACAAGGTCGGAGGTCAGCATCCGAGAATTTCCTGGACTCGTCCTGAATTGACGAAGTCCCCACGGGTAGGCTATGCACCTCCACAGTACCGAACGAAGCGATGGCCCGAAGAGGCCCTGATGGAAGGATGGTCCCGGTCTCAGACCGGAGCACCTACATGCTTGCCAATCGCCAAGGCTGCTGAACGTCCCGAGCGCCAAGACAAACGATCAACACAAGGAACGTCGGGCAGACTCAGCCCACGTAACGCTCTGCCGAATGCGAGGGTCGACGCCGGATGCAAGAACTCACCGGTGGAGGGAGAAGTGTCTCTTGACATCCTCCTCTATGGAAGGCGGTTCTATCCACGTTCTTGGAGATGCCGCGTCCGATAATGAGCAAAATGTAAACCCAGGACCACCCCTCCCGAGTCGAAAAGATGGACCAATCCTACTGCGAAAACGACTCAGCACACAGCCCGTCGGCGGGGCGGGCGACGTCCGCTGCGCCGCAATTGCTCAGATCGTCCACGCTGTAGATCGGATACCGCTTCGAATTCAGGCGCAGCGAGAAGTCTTCCGCCGCGAGTCCCGGAATCGGTCGTCCCGCGGCGTCGATCACCTCGGCGTCGATGAACTGCAGCGAAACCTCGACCTGTACCGAGAGGCCCGACTCTCGAGGTTCTGCCGATGCCGCCTGCCCGCGCGCGGCCGCGAGCGGAATCAGCACCACGCACGCCGCCATCAGCGATTTCGTCGCGGTTGCGAACCGTGTGTTCCGGCCGGCGCCGACCTGGGACTCCAGCATCGATGTTTCCCTCACGGCACGGGCACCATTCTAGTTGGCGCACCGCATCCGGCGTTGATAGTCGGCGTAGGCTGGATACTTACCTCCGGGGCAACGCTACCCGGTTTCGAAACAGGACCAGAAAACTCCATTGGCCGCTGTATCACTCGCGTGGCCCGCAGATCATCTCGGTCCTGGGAGCCCGGGGCTCGACCAGGCTGGTACGCGAATTCGAAGAGGCGGTCATGGCACAGGCGAAAAAGGTCAGCTCGGAGGAGACACCCGCCGCCATCGCGGGCCTTTTCGCCGCTGCATTTTGCTCGTCCGTTTCCCACCCTGATACGCTGGGGAGCGGACATGGTATCTGTAGCAATCCCGTTGCTGGGAGAAGACGATAATGACTACGCGCTACCTGCACCGAGTCCTGCCGATCTTCGGCGCCGTGCTCGCGCTGATGGGACAATACCCGTTCGCCGCACAGGCCCAGGTACCACCCGCGAACGACGACTTCGTGAATGCGGAGGTGCTCCCCACCGACGGCACCTGGCTGGGTAGCAACATCGATGCGACCGTGGAGCCGGGCGAGCCCTTGCATGACGGCGTGCCCACGGGCGCGTCCATCTGGTTCCAGTGGACGGCACCGACCGAAGGCTTCGTGACCGTGGACACGTTCGGCTCCGACTTCGACACGGTCCTCGCCCTCTACACCGGCACCGCCGTCGATGCGCTGACCGTGGTCGCGTCGAACGACGATTCCCAGGGTTTGCTGAGCCAGCTCTGGCTCATCCCCGTCTCGGCGGGAGTGGTCCACAAGCTCGCGGTCGCCGGATACTCGGCCGACCAGGGGAACGTGACGCTCAACGTCTCCTTCTGGGACGGCACGGACACGACGCCGCCGGTGATCACCATCGACAGCCCCCAGGAGGGAGCCACATTCGTGGAGGGTGCCGTCGTGCCGGCCTCGTAC
>JAOTWC010000165.1 GCA_029863105.1 Gemmatimonadota bacterium
CGTTCTTCTTCGACGAACCGTAGGCGGGCGCGAAGATCAGATCGACCGACGCCTCCGACAACGGGACGATGTACTGCGGATACCGTCTCCAATCCGCGTAGGCCCGCTGAACGGACACTTTCCCACGGATGATGTCCGAGTCGAGAAGCTTGCGGATTTCCTGTCCAAGATTCGAGCGGATTCCCATCGTGACATTGTCAAAGTCGATCATCAGGGCCGCATGGGGGGACTGCTCCACTACCGGCGACCGCAGGTGCGGCGCCCGTGAAAATACTTCGTTCATACCTCTCATCTGCTTTCTGTGCGGCCGAACTCCGTCCGGCCTTTGTTCTTGCAGCTCCGCCAGGATAGCGGAGGAGAGGCCCGTCGATCTCGCCCCCGGAAGTATCGGGGGGGATGATGCGAAGAGTCTCTCGTTCTAGTTGTCCCCGCGCCCCGCAGGGTCGGGTTCCCCTTCGGCGACTGTATCGAACAGTCGCATCATGTGGGCCAGCTCGGCCCGCTGCGAACGGCCTTCCTCGGGATGGGGAAATTCCTCGAGAAAGCGGACGATGTCGGGGAGTTTGTACTCCGCGAGGGCCGGCCGGCAGTGCTGTCGAATCTCGTCAGGCGAGACCAGTGCACCTTCAACCGGGATAACGCAGGCGCAGATGAGTTCTCCGAGAACTTCGTTCGGCACTCCAACCACCACCGCCTCGTCCACCGCCGGGTGCGAGCGCAGGTAATCCTCGACTTCACGGGGGTGTACACCGTAACCGCCGCGGAGGATCACGTCGCTCTCGCGCCCTACTATATGCAAAAAGCCGGCCGAGTCAAAGTTTCCGAGATCTCCGGTACGCAAAAACCCGTCACCCGTCATCGCCGCACGGGTCGTCGCGGGCTGCCGGAAGTAGCCCTGCATGACCGTCGGGCCACGGATCGCGATGTGTCCGACCTGTCCGATGGCAAGCTGATGTTCATCGGCGTCCAGAATCGCGATGTCGACCCCAGCCACGGGCCTGCCGACGCTGGTCTCCCGGTCATCGCCATCGGACGGCTGCGTGATTGAAACCGTCGACGAACTCTCTGTCAGCCCGTAGGCGATCTCGACCTCGGGCACGAGATCCCGGCGTATTGCCCGAACCAGCTCGGGCGCGACCGGCGCCCCCGCGATGATTCCGGTTCGCAGCGATTCCACCTCCGCCGGGCGTTCTCCCAGCTCGCGCAGCATCAGAACGAACATGGTCGGAACACCGTGCAGAACCGTCGGGCCGTGCGCCTCGATCAGATCGAGCGCTTCCGCTGCGTCGAACTGTTCCTGCAGAATGAGCGACCCGCCCGTGACGAGCGTGGGCAGCAGCGTCGCTCCGAGTCCGAAGATGTTGAACAACGGGACCGAACAGAGTGTCGAATCGGCGGCGCTCATGCCCAGAGCCGACGCGGTGGCCCACCCGGCCGCTAGAAGATTGCCGTGGCTAAGTACAACTCCTTTTTGCTTTTGCGACGTCCCCGCCGTGTACAGAACCGCGAGCGCGTCTTCCGTCGTCACGTCCACCGACTCAAAGCCCAGTCCGCGGCCCGCGGAGACCAGATCCTCGAACTGAAAGATGCGGTCGTCGTACCACAGGTCTTCCTCGCCGACCGTCGCCAGGTACTGCAGACTCGGAAGGTCCGGCAGCATGGACTCGAACAGCTCCAGGTATTCGACCTCGCCCACCCGTTCGGCGATCACGGCGATCATCGCCTCCGTGTTTCGCAACACGAAGCGCAACTCCCTCGGAGAGGATTGCGGATTGATCGGCACGATCAGCGCGCCGAGTTCCGCCGCGGCCATGATCGTCACCACGGTTTCCACCAGGTTCGGTAGAAGCACCACGATCCGGTCGCCTTTTTCCACGCCGACGTCCTGGAACGCCGCCGCCAGAGCGCGAGCGTCGGATGCCACCTCCGCATACGTCCACGCGCGTGCCCCGAAGCGCAGAAACGGCGCGTCGGGTTGCGCATCGGCCGTGGCCCGGAACAAACCGGCGAGATCTGTCGGAGGACCCAGGAAACGCACCTCGGATCTGGTGGGAACACGATCCATCACGGTCATGAATCTGCGCTTTCGGCGGCCGTTCGTAAAGCATCGGCGAGGTGCCGCAGCACGGGATCGGCCTCGAGCGCGAACGTATGCAACCCGGCGTCATCCGTTGCAACATCCCCGATCCTGCGCAACAGGACCCATCTTGGACTCCCGGCCCGGTTCTTCTTGTCCGCGATGGCGGCTTCCAGAAGCTGTCCGGCCTCGATGGACCCGTCCAGCAGATTCGGCACCCCGCACGCGTCGAGCGCCGCGTCCAACCGGGCCGACGTACCGGGCTCGGTGATCCCGATCGCTTCCCCCAGTCGGGCCTCCAGGCGCATTCCGGCCGCCACAGCCTCACCGTGCAGCAGGCCGAGCCCTGCGAGCGCCTCCAACGCATGGCCGGCCGTGTGCCCGAAATTCAGAATCTGGCGCAGTCCCGTTTCCGTCGGATCGCTCGACACGACGTCCGCCTTGATGCGCACGCAGGCGGTGATGAGTTTCGTGAGCACGTCGCGGTCGCCGGCTGCCAGTGCTTCGGCGTGCGCCTCGATCCAGGCGAACAGATCGGCGTCCCGAATGGCGGCCGTCTTGACGGCCTCGGCCAGACCCGCATGGAGATGGGGTTTGGGCAGCGTTGCCAGCAGCTCCGGGTCGATCACGACCAGGCGAGGATGGTGAAACGCCCCGACTGCGTTCTTCGCTCGATCCGTGTCGAGCCCCGTCTTCCCGCCCACCGACGCATCCACCATCGCCAGCAGGCTCGTCGGCACGACAACGAACGGAACGCCGCGCATGTACGTCGCCGCGACGAAGCCTGAAAGATCGCCGGCCACTCCGCCACCCAGCGCGACGATCGCGCAGTCCCGACCGAAACCACACGCCAGCAGCTCGTCCGACAGGACTGCCCAGGCGGCGCGCGACTTGTTCCACTCTCCGGCGGGGAACACGAACAGCCTGGTGCGGCATCCCGCTGCCTCCAGGCTCATAAGTGCCGCTTCGGCATGAAGTTCCGCGACACGGCTGTCCGCGATCAACGCGTACCTGTGAGCCGGCGCCGCTACCGCCACGCGATCACCGAGCTCGCCGAGCACTCCGCACGCGATGATGACCGGATAGTGACGTTCGTCCGTCCCGGGAACCGTGACTTGTATCGGGCGCGACATCGGATCCGAGCCATTCATCGACCGCGCTCTACCGCTCCACGTAGGAAACCGCCGCGGGAGGCAGCCCGGGCCGCAGTGCCGCCGGCACATCCTCGACTCGTACGACCCTGTCATCGAGCCTCCGCACTGACACCGAGCGGTCCGCCGTTCCCTCGTAGCGGACGCGGAACGCCCGCCGCGCCGCCTCCGCGAACTCCGCGGCGTCGTTCGGCGTGTCCCACCGGGACACCCACACAAGGCTCTCGCCCGATGGGCCGTCCAGCAGCCTGTACCTGTCGCCGTTCCAGCCAGCGGCGGCCTGATCCGCCATCTCACGACCCGGCAGGAATTCGCGCAGGAACATTCGTATGTCGAACTCGCCGAAACCGTCCTGGTAAACGTCCGTCCACTCTTCCGGTGGCTCGCGATCGAAGCTCAGGGCAGCCGGAGTACGGACGCGATCGGTGCCGAACAGGCCCGGGTGAAGGATCTGCTCGGTCGTCGTCGGCAGGTGGTCTCCCAGGGGGGCCATGCGACCCGACCGCCCCCCCCAGCGGACCTGAACGAAGTCGAGGCCCGCAATGTACGGAAACAGCAACTGCTGGCGGATGATCGCGGGCGCGCTCTCCAGTTCCGGCATGTCGGCGCCGAGCGCACTGAGTGGGTTGTCGCCCAGCGTCTCGCCCAGTGGTGGAACTTCCGTCAGGTCCACCGGCGATCCGAACTGACGCGCCATCATCCATTCCATCATGACAAACGTGGCGTGTCCCTCGAGCGCGGCCTGCAAGGCCATCCCGGAGTCGTTCTGGTCACGGGTCGCCCCGACGAGCGAGTCAAGGTCGACGTATTGGTCTTGCAGCGCGTGCACCATCTCATGGGCAAGCACTCCGTCGACCAGGTCCTGCGATACTCCCTCGACGATAAACAGGGTGTCGGTGGCGGGATCGTAGAACCCGACGACCTGCTCGAGAAGAAGGCGGCCGAGGAGGGGTTCGAGATCCAGGTCCGGCGGTATGAGACCCAGGCGAGCATACACCCGTGTCATGTGGTGAACCCGGTCACCCTCGAACTGCTCCGCGAGTTCCGCGTTGAGGAATGCCTTGAGGTCCTCCGCAGATCGGACACCTAGGCGCAAAGGCGCTCGGCCGGGAAGGCCGCTGAGTCGCTCGATGTCGGGCTGCAGCTCGGCGACGCGCTGCCGCAGCGCGTCCTCACTGTCCGCCCACGGGCGATCGGGCGGTGCGCACGCTGCGGTCATCATCAGAGCCGTCCACGCCGCATACCGGGCCCCAGCGGCCGCACGCCGCTCCGTCAGCCGCACGGGAGTGTCATGCGCGTGATGGTTGCC
>JAOTWC010000006.1 GCA_029863105.1 Gemmatimonadota bacterium
ACGTACGTCGGCGCCGTCACGTCGACGAAGTCCGACACGCCTGGTGCGCTCGAGGAGCGCGGCAGGCTGAACGTCGCCGCCTCGCCGAATTCCGGACGGCCGCCCGCGCCGTCACAGAAGCTCGCGATGTCACAGGTGTCGAACCCGTTGATCACGTAGTGGCGGGGCTCGAGTTCCGTCCCGCTCCCGTCCTGACCCGATGCCGTGCCCGCGAAGAAGAACGTGAGGGGGCCGGCGATCGGTCCGCCCAGCGTCAACTCCGCCCGATTGAAGTTCGTGCGCCAGGCGTCAGGCCCGAGCTGGTCGCTCATCACTTCCATGGATCCGGTGAACGCCGGACCGCCCGAACGTGTGACGAAGCTGACGATACCCGACTGCGCGTCGCCGAACTCGGCCGAGAAGGCTCCGATGTTGACGTCGACCTGCTCGAGCGCGTTCGTCGGCAGCGCGATATTGTCGGACGTTCCCGTACCGAAACCACGCGTCAGCACGCCGTTGATCACGACGGCTTCCTCGTTCGGTCGGCCGCCGCGGATCGTGCGCCCTCGGTTGGTCTCGACCACACCCGGCTGCAACACGACGATGCTCGACGCATTGTCGAGCGGCAGCTGATCGATGGTCTCACCCTGCACGATCGACTTGGTCGACGTCTGGTCGCGCGGCACCAGCGGGTTGCGCTCGCCCTCTACCGTGATCGCCTCGAGCACTACGGCCGAGGCCCCCAGCTGGAAGTTGAGCGTCGTTGTCTGACCGGCCAGGATTCGCTCGTCGCTGACTTCCACCGCACGATAGCCGATGTATTCGGCGCGAACCGTCTGAAGCCCGGCGTGCACTTCGTTGATGAAGTAGAAACCCTGGTCGTTAGTAAGATTGCCGAATGTCGTACCGACTACGGTAACCTGCGCCCCCGCGATGGGAGCACCGGTCGCTTCATCGGTGACTCGGCCCTGGATCTTCCCGTTGCTCTCCTGGCCGAACAGCGGGCTGGCGATAAACAGCGCCAACCCGGCCGCAGCCAGACTCGAACGAAAAGCCCCTCTGAACCAATTACGCAGCATTGATCCACCCTCCTCGGGCAGTAAGGAGAACTGTCGACCTTTCCTCGGCCACGGAAAACGCGCACGGGAACTCATGTTCCCCGTGCCTCCGGTGACCCGGTCAACAAAAGAATTAGAGACGACTGTGCGGGAAGTCGACGGCCGACTTCCGGAGATGCGAACAAACGTAGAGCCGATAGTGCCCTCCCCGTCTGTTGAGGAAACTCGCTTGCCGGTTTCGAACCTGCTCAATGCCGGCGCTTCGCAATGAAACCCGGTAGTGACGACGAACCGAGACGCGCCCGCAGCCCTCCGCCGCGAAGCAGCCTCCGTCGTAATCACCTCGACACCAAAGTCGATGCTATCTCTATAAATAATATGCGCTTACGGCGCACCCTCGTCGACCGGCAAGTGGTCTCCCTGGAGGAAACCCGTCGTCGCGCCCCGCAGTCAACGGGCTGCAACGTTCCAACAGGTTAGACGGCCCCGTGTTACATGTCAACATTCGGAGGTCGCTGTCCTCGAGTACGGGCATGTCAACCCCTGTCCGCCTGACCCTCCGGAGACGAGCCGTCATCGTCCCTGACTTCCGCACCGTCGATCTCCAGGCGAACGAATTTCCGCCTTCCTCTCTGTAAAACGTACGTTCCCGGCGAAAGATGACAGTCCGGATCGTCGAGACTGCGGCCGTCGATCCGGACGCCCCCCTGTTCCAGCACACGTCTTGCCTCCGAGGTGGAGGTGGCGAGCCCGGCGTCCTTCAGGACGCGGGCGATCCAGATGTGCTCTCCCGGCGCACATGCCATTCGAACCGTGGGCATGTCTTCCGGGACGTCGCCCGCCCGGTGCACGCGGTCGAATCCCTCGCGCGCACGCACACCCGCCTCTGCGCCTTGGTAGCGCTCGACGATTCGCTCGGCGAGTCGGCGCTTCGCGCTGAGCGGATCCGTGTGCGCCAGGTCGAGCCAGGCCGCGCGCTCGTCCCCCTCCGCTCCCGAAGCGAGTTCGATCCACTCGGGGAGCAGCACGTCCGGAATCGACATCGTTCGTCCGAACATCTCGCCCGGGGGCATGGTGAGCCCCACGGTATTGTCGTATGACTTGGACATCTTCTGCTCGCCGTCCGTGCCGCGCAGGAGAGGCACGGTCAGGCAGACCTGCGGCTCCTGGCCCTCCCGTTCCTGCAGCGTGCGGCCCAGGAGCAGGTTGTAGGTCTGATCCGTGCCGCCCAGCTCCACGTCCGCGCGGAGCACGACCGAGTCGTAGGCCTGCATCATCGGGTAGATGAACTCGCCGAGCGTGATCGGCTGCTGAGCCGCATATCGGCGCGCGAAGTCTTCACGCTCGAGCATGCGGGCGACGGTATAGAGGGAGGTGAGCCGCAGCACCTCCTCCAGGCCCAGTTTCCCCAGCCATTCGCTGTTGCGGCGAAGGATGGTTCGATCCGGGTCCAGGATCGTGAACACCTGATCGGCGTATGTCTTCAGGTTCTGTTCGATTTCGTCGCGGCTGACCATGGGCCGCGTGCCGCTCTGGCCGGAAGGATCGCCAACCAGAGCCGTGAAGTCGCCGATCACGAACACGACCTGGTGGCCGAGTTGCTGGAACGTGCGCAGCTTGTGGATGGATACCGCATGCCCGATATGGAGATCGGGCCGCGTCGGATCGAATCCCTGCTTTATGATGAGCGGGTTTCCGGACTCACGCGAACGCGCGAGCTTCCGTTCCAGCTCCGGTTCCGGGATGATCTCGGCGACGCCCTGCCGAATCTGTGCGAGTTGCTCGTCGACTGGGAGAAACATTCGGCCGGCACGCCCTGTACCTGAGGTCATGGAGTCGCGACCGGACATGTCCGCGGTCGAGGCGCAAGGATAGAGATGGCACAGAACCGAAGCAAGCACTTGGGACAACTCGCGGCGTGGATCGTTGGGGCTCTCGGGCGTATCCGCGATCTACCCGCGTGGTTCCGGTCACGCACGACCGCCCGCGCACGATGGATCATCGGCTCCGGACTCGCGGCGGGGCTCGCCCTGGGCGTCGGCCTGGCCTGGGGGGCCTGGATTCACATCTGCGACGACTGCCCATCGATCGCCCAGATCTATGCGTTCGAGCCGAAGGAGGCGACGAGCGTCTATGCCGCCGACGGTTCGCTGCTCCACGAATTCGCCGTCGAGCGCAGGACCGCCGTCGCGTTCACCGATATCCCGCCACACGTGATCGAGACCTTCGTGGCCGTGGAGGACCGCCGATTCTGGAGACACCACGGAATCGACTACGTGCGATCGTTCAGGGCGTTTCTCGACCTGCTGCTGGGCGGCTTCGGGAGCGGGGGCGGGAGCACGATCACGCAGCAGCTCGCCGGCAACATGTTCAGCTCGGCGGTGGACAGGCAGGACATCTCCGTACGACGCAAACTGCGGGAGATGAAGGTGGCCCGGTCGCTGGAATCTGCGTTCACCAAGGAAGAGATCCTCGAAGCGTACCTGAACCAGATCAACTTCGACGGCGTGTACGGCATCCAGAGTGCGGCACAGTATTACTTCGACAAGGACGCGTCGGAGCTGAATCTCCCCGAGGCGGCCATGCTGGCGGCCATGCCGCGGGCACCGCGGCGATACAACCCGATCAGGAACCCGGATCGCGCGCTGGGCCGGCGTAACCTGGTACTGACGGTCATGGAGAGGCAGGGGTTGATCAGCGGACGCGCGGCCGAAGCCGCTCGCGCGTTTCCAATCCTCGTACAGCAAGGCGGACACGAGAAAACGACGGCTCCGTACTTCGTCGAGTGGGTTCGCCAGATCATGCTGGACCGATACGGGTCCCGGCTGTACGAAGACGGATTGAAGATCTACACGACGCTCGATCCGAATCTGCAGCAGGTCGCCGACTCCGCCGTTCAGGCCCAGTTGCAATGGGTAGAAAGACAACCGGGCTTCCGCGCACCCACGTATGCCGAGACCCGAGAATGGTCGGCCGAGGATCTCGCCGTCTCGGAGATGCCCTACCTGCAGGGCATGTTCATCGCGCTCGATCCGGCGACCGGCGACGTGCTTGCGCTGGTCGGCGGCCGTGATTTCGAAGACTCCGAGTACAACCGCGCCGTTCAGGCCGTGCGGCAGGCGGGCTCGGGATTCAAACCGTTCGTCTATACCGCCGCCATCGCGGCGGGTATTCCTGCCTCGGAGATCGTGTTTGACACGCCGATCGAATTCGACCAGCCCGATGGCACGATCTGGTCGCCGCGCAACTTCACGGGTCGGTTCCTCGGGCCGATCACGATGCGCGAGGCTCTGATCCATTCGATCAACATCGTGGCGGTAAAGATCGGCGTTCGGGTGGGGATCGAGACCGTCGCGCAGTATGCGCACCGCATGGGGATCACCACCGAGGTGCCCCGGTTTCCCTCGACCGCGATCGGCTCTGCATCGGTCAAGCCGATAGAAATGACCGAGGCCTACAGCGTGTTCGCCAACCTCGGCGTGCGCGCCGAACCGCGACCCATCCTGCGGGTCGAAAACGTGAGGGGCGAGATCCTGTGGAGCGTTCCGGTCGAACGGGAGGAGGTGCTCGACGCGGAAACGGCATGGATCATGGTGTCGATGATGCGAGACGCGGTTGACCGGGGTTCAGGCATCCGGGTGCGCGCGCTTGGCGTACCGCGGGATATCCCGGTTGCAGGGAAGACGGGGACGACGAACGACCTGTATGACGCCTGGTTCCACGGATTCACTCCCGATCTGGTCACGACGACGTGGATCGGCTTCGATCGGCCGAGCCGTATCCGGCTGGACGCCCAGGGAGGACAGGACGCCGCACCGATCAACGCGATGGTGCTGAAATCCTACTATGAGAACCATGCGGCACCCGCACCCTGGGCCAGGCCCAGCACCCTGGTCGAGCGCGACGTCGATCGCACGACCGGACTGCTCGCGAACGCCTGGTGTCCGGTCCACCTCCTGTACACGGAGTTTTATCTGCCGGGAACGGAACCACGCGAAACGTGCGACGTCCATGGACCCTGGGGCACGCTCCTCCGCCCGGAGAGGCAGGAAGCGGATTCCGCCGCCGCCCCGATTACGGACGACTTCGAGTTCTGACCCGGCCCAGAATCATCGGCATCGCCTCGACGGGAGCTTCCCCCAGGGTGACCGCAGCCGCCACTCGGTCCACGGCCATAGCGGCCGAGTCATCGTCTTTCGCGTGGACGATCACGAGAGGCTGACCTCGTTCGACGGCCTCGCCCACGCGGCATCGCACGTCGAATCCGACAGCGGGGTCGATCTTGTCGTCCACCGTCATCCTGCCGGCGCCGAGCTGTACGGCTCCCATTCCGATCTGTCGGGCGTCAAGCAAGGTGACATAGCCGGCGGCGGGAGCGACGAAGTCCCGCGTCACGGGAGCCGATGGAAGGAGATCCAAGTTATCGGTCACGCCAGGATCGCCCCCCTGCCGTTCGATCAGTCGGGCGAAGCGGTCCAGCGCCGAGCCGCCGTCGAGCAACGCGGCAAGCTCGGATCGCACGGCGTTCGGATCACCCCGGGTGCCGCCGACCATCACGGCCTCGACACATAGATCCAGCGTCACGTCCCGCAGGTCCGGCGGACCTGCGCCACGCAGACACTCCACAGCCTCCCGAACCTCCAGGGCGTTGCCGACCATGCAGCCCAGTGGTTCATCCATCGCCGTCAGCAGGGCACTCGCGCGAAGCCCCAGCGATTCCGCGAGCTCGACCATGGTCTCCGCGAGAACGCGGGCCGACGACGCATCGGGCATGAAGGCACCGCGCCCGACTTTCACGTCGAGCACGAGACCACTGATTCCTTCGGCGACCTTCTTCGATACGATGCTGGCAGAGATCAGCGGGACCGACTCGACCGTGCCCGTGACATCGCGCAGACCGTAGAGTCGACCGTCGAGTGGCGTGATCTGGTGCGTCTGGCCGATCATCGCGCAGCCGAGCTCATCGACGGTGGCGCGAAACTCGTCCAGCCCGAAGTCGGTGCGGAACCCGGGGATTGACTCGAGCTTGTCGAGCGTGCCGCCCGTGTGACCGAGCCCGCGGCCCGACATCATCGGCACACGGAGGCCGAATTCCGCCAGGAGGGGCGCCAAAACCAGCGACACCTTGTCGCCGACTCCGCCCGTGGAGTGCTTGTCGACAGCCGGCGCAGATCCCTCTGAGAAGTCGAGGCGCTCGCCAGAATCGATGATGCAGCGGGTCATCGCCTGCAATTCGGAGGGGTTCAGACCCCGGAAGAAGACGGCCATCAGCATGGCCGACATCTGGTAGTCCGCCACATCCCCACGCAGGAACGCTTCTAGAAAGGACTGCAACTCCGCGGCATCGAGCGTACCGCCATCCCGCTTGCGCTCTATGAGCGCTGCCGGGTGCAACAACGTCAACTGCGCAGCCGATCGCGTCCGTGCTCGACGGCCTCGGTCAGCCGCTCCCCGGTCTCGTCCACCCGGCGCCTGGCGTCACGGGCAATCCGCCGTGCGTCCCGCCGTGTCCGATCTGCGATCCGACTCGTCTCGTCTCGAACTTCGCCGACTTTCTCGGCCGCCGTCTCGGACCACTCGCCGGCCTTGCGGGCGATCCGGCGTCGGGTGCGCTTGCCGCTCTGGGGGGCCAGCAGGATCGCAGATACGGTTCCTATCAGAGCGCCAATCGTGAGCCCCGCGATAAACGTGGCGGCGTCGTGGATTTCCTCATGTTCCATGTCAGTACTCCCTGGCGGGCGGACCGCCGATTATCTATGGCTCGGGACGGCGGAGAACTCCGCGTCCGGCGAGACGAGCATGATCCCCGCAACCCGGCTATGTTCGCCGAGATCGAGGCCTCTGCACGGCACACACATACTATAATACTATACGATTTCGCTCACCGATGGGTCCATTGAACCAGGACGTCCCCGGAAGGATCATGGCAGTTGACTATGGCCGTCGCAGAATCGGCATCGCGGCCTCGGATCCGCTGCGGGTCGTTTCGAAGCCCCGGTGCGTCGTGGAGGCCGGACGGCCGCCCGACCGGCCCACGCCGGAACTCCTGGCTCTCGTCGGAGAACTGGAGCCGACGACGATCGTCGTCGGAATCCCGGTCAACATGGATGGAACGGAAGGCGAGATGGCCCGCGAGGCCCGTGCGTTCTCGCAGCGGTTGGCCGCGGAATCCGGTGTACCGGTGGTCGAACGCGATGAGCGCCTCAGCACCGTCGAAGCGGAGCGTACCATTCAACAACTCGGATTGCCCAAGAAGAAGCGTGAGCAGCGTGGCCTGCGCGACATGCTGGCCGCGGCGATTCTGCTGGAGGACTATCTGAAGGAAGAGGACTCGGGATGAGCAGGCGATGGATCGCCGTGTCCGTGGGCCTCGCCGTCGTCGCCGTCCTCGGATTCGTGCTGGTGTCCGCCGGTGGCGAACGGGTGCAAGGAAACGTGGAGATCGAGGTTCCCGAAGGCGCCTCGGCGGTTGCGATCGGGACGCTTCTTCAGGACTCCAACCTGATTCGCTTCCCGCGGCTGTTCGGCCTCGTCGCCCGTTGGCGCGGTACGGCGGGGGGTCTCAAGGCGGGACGGTACGTCATCCCGGGTGACGCCTCGTGGTCCCAGATCCTCGACGTCCTGGAACGGGGAGCGGTGGAAACGGTCCCGTTCACGATTCCGGAGGGCTACTCGGTCCGGCAGGTCGCGGGGGTCATCGCGGAACTCACCGGAACGGACCCCGACTCGGTCGTGGCCCTGGTAACTGACTCGCTGTTCGTGGCAGAAGCCGCGGTTCCGGGGCCGGGCATCGAGGGCTACCTGTTTCCCGAGACGTATCACGTGGCGGAGGGTCTCCGGTCGGAAGATGTGGCGCGGCTGCTGATTCGCGGCTACCACGGTTTCTGGACGGCCGAGCGGCGGGCGCTGCTGGCCGCCTCGGGCCGGACCGAGCGGGAAATCGTCACGCTGGCGAGCATCGTCGAGAAGGAGGCCCGGGTAGCGGCGGAGATGCCTACGATCGCGGGCGTGTACGCGAACCGGCTGCGGATCGGCATGCTGCTGCAGGCCGACCCCACCGTGCAATTCGCTCTGGGCAGCCCGCGTTCCCCGCTGCTGTTTGCCGACATCGATTCCGTCGCAGACGATCCCTACAACACGTACACGCACGCCGGCCTTCCACCGGGGCCGATCGCGTCCCCCGGCGCCGCCGCGCTCGACGCCGCGCTGCAACCCGCCGATGTCCCCTACCTGTATTTCGTCGCGCGAAACGACGGCTCGCACGAGTTCACCCGCACGCTTCGCGAACACAACAATGCGAGGATCCGGATCCGTCGAGAAGCGGCCGGAGCCACGCAGGATGCGGCACCCGCCGCGGACAGTTCGGCGGGTGGCTGACACACCGGGAATCGTCGGCAGCGGCGCCGGCGACTCTGTGAGCATCCGCCTGATGGTGTTGACCGACCCGGAGCCTGCATGCGGGAAACCTCTGGTGGACGTCGTCGAAGAATGTCTGATTGCGGGTGCGAACGCGATCCAGCTCCGCGACAAGGCCGCCACCGATCGCCTGCTGTACGATCAGGCTGTGCAGCTGGTCGAGCGAACGGGCCGTCATGGGGCGCTGTTGATCGTCAATGATCGGTTCGATGTCGCCCTGGCTGCCGGAGCCGACGGGGTGCATCTCGGCCCCGGGGACATGCCGATCGAGACCGTCCGCATGCACGCCGACGCAGATTTCCTCATCGGCTATTCCACCGACGATCCGATCGCCGGCATGCTCGCGGCGGAGGCCGGAGCCGATTACCTGGGTGTCGGAGCGGTGTTCGGCACGACCTCGAAGGCCGGGCTGGCCGAGGAAGCGATCGGAGTGGAGCGCGTCGCCCAGGTACTGCACAGCGCGGGACTGCCAGGCGTGGGCATCGGGGGGATCACGGCGAGCAACGCGGCGGAGGTGTTCGAGACGGGGGCGGGCGTAGCGGTACTCAGCGCCGTGATGCATGCGCCGGATCCCGGCGCCGTCGTAAGGCGGTTGCTCGCAGTGGCGGAGGCCCACGCCGGCTGACACGGGTGCTCAAACGCCTCAAACGCGCGGAATCGGGCCTACTCTGCGTCCGCTACCTCCACGACTTCCGCCAGCACCGACACTTCGTCGTCGATCACCTGCATGAAGCCGCCGGAAACGGGTACGCGATGCTCGGTATCGCCGTCGCGGATCACGACGTCTCCCGTGCCGAGCAACACCATCATCGGCGCGTGCCCGACCAGAATCCCGAGCTGGCCATCGTAGGCAGGGATGATCACGCTGTCTCCCTCACCGGTAAACCCGACGGCGGCCGGCGAGATCACGCTCACGTGGAGCCTGCGATCCGCACCGCTCATCACGAGCCCTCTGACTCCATGGCGCGTGCCTTCTCCACGGCTTCCTCGATCCCGCCCACCATGTAGAACGCCTGCTCGGGAAGATGGTCGTACTCCCCATCGACCAGCGCGGCAAACGAATCGATCGTCGTCTCGAGCGAGACGTATTTACCGTCGATTCCCGTGAACTGCTCCGCCACGAAGAATGGCTGTGAGAGGAACCGCTGAATGCGCCGAGCCCGGCCGACGATCACCTTGTCCTCCTCGCTCAGTTCGTCCATTCCGAGAATCGCGATGATGTCCTGGAGGTCCTTGTAGCGCTGCAGGATCTCCTGCACGCGGGTGGCCGTGTCGTAGTGCTTGTGCCCCAGGAACTGCGCATCCAGGATGCGGCTCGACGATTCCAATGGATCCACGGCCGGGTAGATCCCGAGCTCGGCAATCTGTCGCGACAGCACGGTCGTCGCGTCGAGGTGCGTGAACGCGGACGCCGGCGCCGGGTCGGTAAGGTCGTCCGCCGGTACGTAGACCGCCTGCACGGAGGTGATCGAACCGGACGTCGTGGAAGTGATGCGCTCCTGCAGCTCACCCATCTCGCTGGCGAGCGTCGGTTGATATCCGACGGCGCTCGGCATGCGGCCGAGCAACGCCGACACCTCCGAACCGGCCTGGCTGAACCGGAAGATGTTGTCGATGAACAGCAACACGTCCTGGCCCAGCACGTCGCGGAAGTACTCGGCTACCGTGAGGCCGGAGAGGCCCACGCGCAGGCGTGCTCCGGGAGGCTCGTTCATCTGGCCGTAGATCAGGGCTGTCGAGTTGATGACGCCGGACTCCTTCATCTCGAGCCACAGGTCGTTCCCCTCGCGTGTGCGTTCGCCCACCCCGCAGAACACGGACTTGCCCCCGTGTTCCTGCGCGATGTTGTTGATCAGCTCCATGATGATGACCGTCTTGCCCACGCCGGCGCCGCCGAACAACCCGGTCTTTCCGCCCTTGACGTACGGGGCGATCAGGTCGATCACCTTGATCCCCGTCTCGAAGATCTCCGTCTTCGGCTCGAGCACGGTCATCAACGGGGCGTGCCGGTGGATCGGCCAGCGCTCTTCTTCGTTGACGGGCCCCGCCTCATCCACCGGATCGCCGAGCACGTTGAGGATCCGTCCGAGCGCCGCGTCACCGACCGGGACGGTGATCGGACTGCCGGTATCCAGGACCTCCTGCCCCCGCCGCAGTCCATCGGTCGAGTCCATGGCCACCGCGCGGACCTGATTGCGTCCTATGTGCTGCGCCACTTCGCAAATCAGCCGTATCGGAACGCCGTCCCTCTCCCACTCCAGTGAAACGGCGTTGTACAGTTCCGGCAAGTTCCCCGGTTCGAATTCCACGTCGATCACGGGTCCGATAACCTGCACGACTTTTCCGACATTCTTCTGCTCAGCCATCTCTGCGTTCCCTAACTGGAAAGTGCTTCAGCACCACCGATGATTTCGGCGATCTGTTGGGTGATCTCGGCCTGCCGCGCCCGGTTGAACTGACGCCGCAGGGTGGTGAGAAACTCGTCGGCATTGTCCGTCGCCGCCTTCATCGCCGTACGTCGGGCGCCCTGCTCCGCCGCCGCATTTTCGACCAGCGCCCGATACGTGACGTTGGTGAGATACAGCGGCAAAATCTTCGCCAGGATCTCACGGGCCGACGGATCCAGAATGTAGTACGCCGCGCCTCGTTTGGGGCCTTCATCCGGCACATGGACCGGGAGCAGCTTGCGAGCGATCGGCGGCGAACTCAAGACGCTCTGGTAGTCCGCGTGCACGATGTAGATCGCGTCCAGGTCCGCGTCCACGAACCGCTCGGCGAGCGGGGTGATCAGGCCGCGTGCCTGGTCGGCCGTCGGCGCATCCGAAATGTCGGTTCGCGCACTGGCCATCTCCACGCCGCGGAACCGGAAATACGCGATCCCCTTTTTGCCGACGACGTGGAAATCCGTCACGACGTCGGACTCCTCCAGATACGCGAGGAGTTCCCTCGCCTTGCGGATCAGGTTCACGTTGAACGCCCCGCACAGGCCGCGATTGCTCGTCACCAGCACGACGGCCGCCCGGCGGATCCGCTCGGGCTGACGCAGGATCGGCTCCAGTTCGGCGATCTCGGGCGTAACCAGATTCTCGACGACCGACGCGACTTTCTCGGCAAACGGCCTGGCCTCGTGGACGCGCGCCTGAGCGCGCCGAAGCTTCGAAGTCGCGACCATCTCCATGGTACGCGTAATCTTCCGCGTACTCGTGACGGACTTCATCCGTCGACCGATGTCCCTGGCTCGTGCCATCGAATCAGCCGGCTGCAGGCACGGCCGTCTCGGCCCGGAACAGCTGCTTGTGGCTCTCGATCGCGCTGCGCAGCGCCTGCGTCGTGTCGTCGCTCAGCACCTTCTCCGACACGATCGCCTGCCCGATCTTCGGATGCGCCGAGCGCATGTACTCGAGAAAGCTGACCTCCCAGGCACTGATTTTCCGCGCGTCGATGTCGTCCAGAAAGCCCTGCGTCACGGCGTAGATCACCATCACCTGGCTTTCGACGGCCATCGGCACGTACTGGCCCTGCTTCAGGATCTCCACCGTTCGCTCCCCGCGGCCCAGCTGGCGCTGCGTGGCGGCGTCGAGGTCCGACCCGAACTGGGCGAACGCCTCCAGTTCGCGGAACTGGGCAAGATCGAGCCGGAGGCGACCGGCTACCCCCTTCATCGCCTTGATCTGGGCATTTCCTCCGACGCGCGAGACCGAGATGCCGGCATTCACAGCCGGTCGCACACCCGAGTAGAACAGGTTGCTCTCGAGGAAGATCTGACCATCGGTGATCGAGATGACGTTCGTCGGGATGTAGGCGGACACGTCACCGGCCTGCGTCTGGATGATCGGCAGGGCCGTGAGTGAGCCTCCGGGCTTCTCCAGATCGGGATGACCCGCGACCACATCCGCATCGTCCGTCACTTTGGCCGCACGCTCGAGCAGACGGCTGTGCAGGTAGAACACGTCGCCCGGGTAGGCTTCGCGACCCGGCGGCCGGCGGAGAACGAGCGAGATTTCCCGGTACGCGTCGGCCTGCTTCGACAGGTCGTCGTAGATGACCAGGGTCGCCCTGCCCTCCTTGTACATGAAGTACTCGGCCATCGCGCAGCCGGTGTACGGAGAGATGTACTGGAGCGTCGCCGGATCCGAGGCGTTGGCTGCGACCACGATGGTGTAGTCCATCGCGCCCTCGGCCTCGAGCCTGGCGACGACGGACGCTACCGTCGACGCTTTCTGGCCGATCGCGACGTAGACGCAGACGACGTCGCCGCCACGCTGGTTGATGATCGTGTCGATTGCGATGGCTGTCTTGCCCGTCCGGCGGTCGCCGATGATCAGTTCCCGCTGACCGCGACCGATCGGGATCATTGAGTCGATTGCCTTGATACCGGTCTGCAGAGGCTCCTTCACCGGCTGCCGATACACGATGCCGGGCGCCTTGCGGTCGACGAGCATCGTGGCACTCGCCTTGATCGCACCCTTTCCGTCACGGGGCGCGCCGAGCGGGCTGACCACCCGGCCCAGAAACTCGGGACCGGCCGGTACCTCCAGCACGCGACCCGTACGCCTGACCGTATCGCCTTCCTTCAACTGCAGATAGTCGCCGAGTACCACGGCACCGATGTTGTCCTCTTCGAGGTTCAACGCCAGCGCGGTGACCTGCTCACCGGTCTCGGACGATTCCACCTCGAGCATCTCGTTCGCGACAGCCGAGGACAGGCCCCAGATGCGCGCGACTCCGTCCTTGACCTCAAGTACCTCGCCCACTTCCTCGAGCTTCAGATCTTCTTCGAAATGCTCGATTTGCTCGAGAAGCGCCTTCTTCATCTCGCTGGCGCGGAGCTTCGCGTCTGACATCGCCATTCTTTCTATCCCATCACAACTGGTTGTCGTAGCAGGCCCGATCAGGCCCCGTGTTCCTGCAGACTCCGCCGCAGCATCTGCAGCCGCCGCTTGACGGATCCGTCGAGTACCTTGTCCTCAACACGCACGACCATCCCACCGATCAGCCGCTCGTCCACCCGGAACTCCGCGTCGACAGCACGACCCAACACTTCCGACAGGCGATCCTCGACTTCTGTCCGGAACGCCGGGGCCGCCTCGGTGGTGAGCGTGACGGACGCAAACACGCGCCCCGTCTGCTCGTAGAGCAAGTCACGACTGGCCACCTCGATATCCGGCAGCAGACTCTGGCGCCGCTTTTCCAGGACGATCAGTAGGAACCTCACGAACAGTTCCGGATAGCGGTCCTGGAAGGTCTGGCGCAGCACCCGTCGTTTGTCTTCCTCGGACACGCGAGGCGTGTGCAGAAACGCCTTGAACGGGACAGAGGTCTCGTACAACTCTGCGATCTCGGACAACATCTCCAGCCACGCGGACTCCGACCCGTCACGGGCCGCCAGTTCGAGCATGGTGTCCGCATACGTGCGGGCTACGGCCGCCCTGCTCACCCCAGCTCCGTCATGTAGTCGCGCACCAGCTTCCGATTGCCCTCGTCATCGAGCTTCTCGTTGATCAGGCGCTCAGCTGCCGCAATCGACAGATCGATCGCATCGCGTCGCACCGTAGCCACGAGATCCTCTCGCTCGCGCGCCATTTCCTTGCGCGCTTTTTCGAGCATGGCCTCGTGCTCGGCTCGGGCCTGGGCAAGAATTTCCTCGCGCAGGCGCTCGCCCGCCTCTCGCCCTTCCTGGAGGATGCCCTTCGCTTCGAGCCTCGCCTCGTCGAGCTGCCGCTGATGTTCGTCCAGCAGCCTTCGGGCTTCCTCGCGGTCACCCTTCGCACCCGCGATGGCATCTTCGATGCTGGCCGTCCGGCTCTCCAGCCCCTTCGCAATGGCCGGGAAGGCATTGCGCCACAGCACCAGGAGTGTCAGGCCGAACAGGATCCAGGTCCAGAACATCAGACCGAAGTTCACCGAGAACACCGATGTACTTCCCTCCTCCGCAGCCTGCAGGGTACCTGGCAGCGCGAGCATCGAGATCGCCATCCCCGTCAGCCGGATCGATTTGGTCACGTTTCGAAGGTCCGCTATTTGATGAAGCCGGCGATCACCAGACCGAACAGGGCCGCGCCTTCGATCAGGGCGGCCAGAATGATGGCGCCCGTCTGGATCTGCGCGGCAGCCTCCGGCTGGCGAGCCATGGCGTCGGCCATCTGGCCGCCGATCCGACCGATGCCCAGACCCGCTCCGATCACGACGATCCCGGCGCCGATGATCGCGAGTCCCGCACCGATGTCGCCGCTGCCGGCGGCCGAATCTTGAACTGCTGCTAACAAGTTGAGCATTTCCGGCTCCTCCTTCGTTCCTCGTTTTACCGCCCACGCGGGCGAATCGTCCGGCCGCTAGTGCGCGTGCCGGATCAGTCCGACGAAAACCGCCGTCAGGACCGTAAAGATATAGGCCTGGAGAAGGGCCACGAAGATCTCCAGGAACATCACGAACAACCCCAGAGCGAGCGCTCCGACGATGCTTACTACGCCGGTCACGCTGAGGCCGCCATAGGTAAGAATCAGGCCGAGCAAGGCGAGAATCACGAAATGGCCGGCCGTCATGTTCGCAAACAATCGTACGGCCAGCGCGAACGGCTTGGCCAGCTTACCGATCAGTTCTACCGGCGTCATGATGACCAGCATGACAGCGCTCATCGCCGGGTTCAGGCCCTGTGGTACGTAGAAGATGGTCTTGAGATAACCCTTCGGTCCCAGCGCCACGAATCCTGCCGACTCGACGATGGCCAGCGACACGAGAGCGAGCGCCGCGGTCACCATGATATTCGAGGTCGCGGTGGCGCCGAACGGAATCAGTCCGAGCAGGTTCGAAAACAGGATGAAGAAGAACAACGTCACCACGTACGGGACGAAACGCTCACCCCCATGCCCGATGTTGGCGAGCGCCACTTCATCCCGGAGGTACACGTAGAACGTCTCGAAGAAGTTCAGGAATCCGCGGGGAGCCTCATCCGACTGGCCCGGCCTCGAGAACCGGCGGGACGCCGTCCAGACGGTGAGTATCGTCAGGAGCGTCGCGATCCACAGGAAGACCGTGTGTTTGGTCGGCGACATGTCGATTTCGACCGGGCCGACGTGAATGGGCTCCCATTCGGGGAGGTGGATGACCCACCCGAAGAACTCGATCTCGTTCGAATCCACGATGTGGTGCATCATCGCGGCTGTGCCCCATTCTTCGGCGTGCTCGGTGTCCTCGGCGTGCCCGGTGTCCTCCGCGTGCCCGGTGTCCTCGGCATGGTCGGCGGACGGCTGGTCGCCCATGTGCTCCTGAACCGCCTCGAATGCGGCAGGAGACCGCTCGGTTGGTTGGAACGGAACGGCGACAGGCGCGACAGGGCCCGTAAGCAGGATCGCCGCCAGCAAGGGTATGGTCATTCCGCCGTCTATCTTTCTAGGATCGGATCTGTGCCGCCGATGCGGCCAGCCAGATAGCTTCCAGAATCACGAGCGCCACGAGTGTCAGGCCGAACGTCAGCGCCACCACGCGCCCGACCACGAGCTGCTCGTACAGCACCCACATCGACATCAGGGCCGCCAGGCGAATCGCGATACCCAGGATCCAGGCACCGGCGGCGTTGGCACCCGCCGTCAGCTTTCCCGCCAACCTCCAGTACACCGCCGACTGAGCGACCCAGGCCACGATCATCGCTGCGGCCAGGGTGGTCGGATCGGCTCCCGCGGTCGTTCCGACCCACCACCCGCTGGATGCGACTACCGCCGCGGCGAGCACGAATGGCGAGCGGCGCACTTCGTCAGTTTCCCGGTTCGTCTTCGGTCCGACCGTCCTGGGATGGCTTCATTACCAGATCACGGTACATCCGGTAGAAGCCGGCACCAAAGCCCACAAACGTGCCCACAAGCACGAACAGTGGCTTTGTCCCCCAGTACAGGTCCAGCTGGAGTCCCAGCCATGCGAACAGCGCGGTCGACAACCCCAGGGTGATCCCGTGTCCGCCGTAGCGCCCGATCTGCGACGCCGGCCCCGGCGGCTGCCCGTCCCGCTGTTTCAAGGCTCCTCCCGGGGCTCGAACCGCGGCGATGATACCGGCTTGTGAAAAATTTCGCAAGCGGCCTCGCAGAGGTGGATACGACCCTCTATCCTTGACTCTCCGGCCCGCGCGCGCCAGCCTGCGCACGGGAACTCGAACTGTGGCCGGTGTACGGAGAGTGTGCTGTCCTGGCACGGGGCCGTGAGGTGGGGTGAGTGCGGGCCGAAGGAGATCAATTGGAAGCGAATATCGCAACACGAGTGACGGACCAGCCGGGCGACATCGATCTTCTCAGACGCATGCGGGAGGCCCGGGAGGCTCTCGAGGCGGAGATCGGACGTCGGATCGTCGGTCAGCGTGATGTCATCCAGGGGTTGCTGATCACGCTTCTCGCCGGCGGACACGCCCTTGTCGTGGGAGTACCCGGGCTTGCGAAGACAACGTTGATCGCCACGCTTGCGGAGACGTTGCAGTTGCGGTTCAACCGCATCCAGTTCACGCCTGATCTGATGCCGTCAGACATCACCGGCACCGAAGTGCTCGAGGAGGACCACGAGACGGGTCGGCGCGTATTCCGCTTCGTTCACGGTCCGATCTTCGCCAACGTGATCCTGGCCGACGAGATCAACCGCACGCCTCCAAAGACCCAGGCCGCCCTGTTGCAGGCGATGCAGGAGGGCGAGGTGACGGTCGGTAACGAGACGTTCAGGCTGCAGCAACCATTCTTTGTGCTCGCCACTCAGAATCCGATCGAGCATGAGGGCACCTACCCACTCCCCGAGGCGCAGCTGGATCGGTTCATGATGGAGTTGCGCATCGACTATCCGAACTTCGAAGAAGAAACCACCATCGCGGCGCTTACGACCGGAGAGACGGTCGAAGAAATCAGGCCGGTGCTGAGCGCCGAGGAACTCAAGGCTCTCCAGGGTCTCGTGCGACGCATTCCGGCGCCACCTTCGCTCATCGAAGCCAGTGTTCGGCTGGCCCGGGCGACCCGGCCGACGGATGCGGACGCTCCGGAATTCATCCGGCGGATGGTTGCCTGGGGCGCGGGACCCCGCGCCTCGCAGTATCTGGTGCTGGCTGCGAAGGCGCGAGCCGCACTCGACGGACGGCCTATTCCCGACCTCGAAGACGTCCGTGCCGTGGCGCCCGATGTATTGCGGCACAGAGTCGTACCGGGATTCGAGGCAGAGGCCGCAGGCAGGTCCGCCGACGACCTGATCGACGAACTCGTGCAAGCGATTCTGGTCTGATCTCATCTAACGCGATGTTGCTGCCCGTCCCATGACTGCCACCCTTATCCTGCTGGCAGCCTTGATTCTAGCTTCCGGGTTCTTCTCGGGAAGCGAGATCGCGCTGTTCTCCATCTCGCGGGCACGCGCGCGAGGTCTTCACGATCAGGGACGGCGCGGGGCGGCCGCTCTCGTGGCAGTGAAATCCAATCCCGAACGCCTGCTTGTCACGCTGCTGATCGGCAACAACATCGCGAACATCGGGGCGGCTTCCGTGGCCACGTACTCTGCGACGCTCGCCTTCGGTTCCGCGGGTGTGGGGATCGCCACCGGCGTAATGACGCTTCTGGTCCTGTTCTTCGGGGAGATCGTGCCGAAGAGTTTCGCCGCCCGAAACGCGGAACGGTCTGCCCTGCTCATCGCGCCGATCGTCGACCTGCTGGCCCGACTGCTCTGGCCGTTGTCCGTTCCGTTCGTCGCTCTGACGCGACTCGTCGTTCCACAGAATACGGTGCTGCCGAGCGTAACCGAGGCCGAGATCCGCAGTCTGACGGAAATCGGACACCGCGGCGGTGCGATCGAAGAGCACGAACGAGAACTGATCGAGCGCGCATTCCTGCTCGATTCAACCCGTGCCTGGCAGGTGATGACGCCTCGCGTGGACATCGAGGCGTGGGTCGCCTCGACGACACTCGGTGAAATCGCCGACCAACTGGCCGCGGTGCGATTCAGTCGGATTCCCATCCATGGCGGTTCGCTGGACGACGTGACCGGTGTCGTTTACGTGCGTGACGCCTATCAGGCCCTGGCGGAAGGCCGGAGCGAGTCGCAACTGGCGGATATCGCGCGCCCCCCGTTCTTCGTGCCGGCGACGATTCCTCTCGTCCAACTGCTGGGCGAGTTCCGCGCGCGACGGGTCCACATGGGAATCGTCATCGATGAGCACGGGGGAACGGACGGACTGGTCAGCCTGGAGGATATCCTCGAGGAACTGGTTGGGGAGATCGACGACGAACGAGATCGACCGACCCAGCCAATCCGTCGAATCGGAAGGAACGAGATCATTGCCGACGCGGCGGCCGAGCTGAAGGAAATCAACCACGTGTTTGGCACCAGACTGCCGGTGCAGGAACACCGATCGCTCAATGGACTCCTGCTCGAATCCTTCGGACGAGTGCCGGAGAACGGAGAGACCGTAGAGATGGACGGCGTTGAGATCGAGGTCATCGAGGCTGGCGAGACGCAAGTGCTGCGCGTGCGCGTGAGACGGTTGCCGCGCGAGGGTGAGTCGGCCGACAGCTGACCGGGACTCGTCAGCTCAGGAACATCCCGCCGTACCAGTCGACGAGCGCCTCACCCAGCAGAAATGTCGTGGCGGCACCCAGCGCCAGGAAGACCCCGAACGGAACCT